>JAMORN010000277.1 GCA_027063545.1 bacterium
TGTGTTTTCTTTAAAACTATATAATTTTGAGGAATTAAAGGCCTTATATCTTTTATATTTACTTTTACAATCTCCATAACTATTTAAATAATGGATGATTATAATCTGTTATATCAAATTTTAACGGGGTAAATATAGCATAACCATCCTCTAATAACTTAACTTCTGAATCTTCTTCATGCAAATAGTTATCATCTTTAATATATAAATAGTCTCTACCTGTTTTTAAATGTATTTTTTCATAAACCTCTATAAATCTAGAAAAACTCTGTTTCATAATTTTAAATCCTTTATAACCAAACTCATCTATATCTGGAATATTAACAGAATATGTTCCAGGATATTCTATGTATATATCATTTATAAATTCTAATGCAATGTCTATAATCCTCTCTAAATTAGAGAATTTGTTGTAATTTTTTGTATGATATGAAAAGGCTATTCCATTTACATTGTGTATATAACTTTCAAATATAGCTCCAACAGTACCAGAGTAAAATAAACTGGTTGCAGCATTATGACCTAAATTAATTCCAGAAATAACTAAATCAGGGAATTCTCCTTTAAATATATAATGAAAGGCTACTTTCACACAATCAACAGGCGTAGAATCTAAGCAATAGATATTACTATCTATTTGTTTAAACTCTATAGGCTCAAATAAAGAAATAGAATATGATACACCACTTTTTTGATTTTTAGGAGCAACTATAAAAACTTCTGAATCTGAAAATTTTTTTTTAAATTTATCAAAAAATGCCCTCAAAGAGGGCGAATCTATACCATCGTCATTTGTAAACAATACCTTTTTAAACATCAGGTAAATCCTTTATAAACTCTTTAATATGCTCTTCTGTTAATTCAAAGTCTTCTAATTTACCTTCCAAAAATGCTTCATAACTTGCCATATCAAAATGTCCATGACCACTAAATAAAAATACTATAACCTTTTCCTTTCCTTCTTCTTTTGCTTTTAAAGCTTCCTGTATAGCTCCATGAACTGCATGAGCTGTTTCTGGAGCTGGTACAATTCCTTCAGTTTGGGCAAAAAGTTGAGCGCTTTTAAATACTTCATTTTGTTTATAACTAACAGCTTCTATGATTTTATCTTCAACCAATCTAGAAATTAAAGGAGCCATACCATGATATCTTAATCCTCCAGCATGAATTGGAGGAGGCATAAATTTATGGCCTAAAGTATGCATCATCATTAAAGGAGTTAATCCTGCTACATCTCCAAAATCATATTTATATAATCCCTTTGTTAATGTTGGACAAGCTGCTGGCTCAACAGCAATAAATCTCATATCTTTTTTCTCACCATTTAATTTATAAGGGATAAAAGGAAAAGCTAAGCCAGCATAATTACTACCACCTCCAACACATCCTAATACCACATCTGGAAGTTTTTCTCCAACAAGTTTTAATTGCTCTATTGTTTCCAACCCAGTAACTGTTTGATGTAATAATACATGGTTTAAAACACTTCCAAGAGCATATTTTGTATTCTCATTTTTCACAGCATCTTCTACAGCCTCTGAAATAGCTATACCCAATGAACCATTATTGTCTGGATCCTCTGCTAATATTTTTCTACCAGCTTCTGTTCTATCTGTTGGAGAAGGAAATACTTGAGCTCCCCAAAGATTCATTAATACTCTTCTATAAGGTTTTTGATAATAACTTACCTTTACCATATAAACAGTCAATTCTAAACCAAATTTATTAGCCGCAAAGCTTAAAGCACTTCCCCATTGTCCAGCACCTGTTTCAGTGGTTAATCTTTCAATACCTTCTTTTTTATTGTAATAAGCTTGAGGCACTGAAGTATTAACTTTATGGCTACCAGCAGGTGATACACTTTCATTTTTATAATATATTCTTGCGGGTGTTCCTAAAGCCTTTTCTAAATTAATAGCTCTTACTAGAGGAGATGGTCTCCATATCCTATATACATCTAATACCTCATCAGGTATCTCTATCCATCTTTCTTTTGACATCTCTTGTTCTATTAAACTTTTAGGAAATATAGGTTCTAAATCTTGTGGCTCAACAGGCCTTTTTAAAGCAGGATGCATAGGAGGATGTACAGGATTTGGCATATCTGCTTGAATATTATACCATCTTTTTGGAATCTTGTCTTCGTCTAAAAATATCTTCATCTTTATTCTCCTTTTTGTTTATCTTCCAGTTTTTTTACAAATTCTTCCCAATCTTTTAAACTATCTATTGAAATAGATTCATCTAAAAAGGTATAACTTAATTCCAAATTCTTACATAAGTCTATAGTATCATTTAATCTAAAACTATCTAGTTTTGCTATTTCTTCTAAAAATAACGCCCTATTAGAATCATCTTTTATTCCAAATAAATATATATCACCATTTTCAGAAGGTCCAATAACAGCCTGGTAATGATTTAATAGCTTTATTGTTTGATCCACAATATTAAACGATAAAGAAGGAGAATCTATATGTGCATATACTACCTTTTTAAAACCTATATTAAACATATATTCAAAGGCTCTAGATAACCTCTCCCCTATAGTGCCGCCTTTAGGCATAGGCTCAAAATTAAATTCCTGTTCTCCAAAAAGTGCTTTTATCTTTTCTATATCCTCATATGGATAATAAAATAAAATTATATTAGAATGTTCATGTAACTTTGATAAATGATGAAAAGTGTATCTTATAAGCTCATGATATATAGCTGCAGCTATATTTTCACCTGCTTCCCTCGCAATTTCTTGCTTTACCAATCCAGGTCTGGGATAATATACAAAGAAAAATATCCCCGATTTTTTCATTATATTCTCCCTTATCCTATTTTTTTGTATTTTTTATAAATTCATATAATATTCTAACACCCATACCTGTTGCATATCTTTTATCATATATGTGAAAGTCTACTTTTTGAATCCAAGCAGTTCCTGCTATATCTAAATGAGCCCATTTTACTCCATCTTTAACAAATTGTTTTAAAAATGCAGCTCCTGTAATTGTCCCTGCTCCTCTTACTGATGAAATATTTTGTAAATCAGAAATCTTTCCTTTCATAAATTCTTCATACTCCTTATCCAAAGGAAGTTGCCAAAGCTTTTCGTCAATTTTATCCCCTATATTTATTAAGGTATCTATTAATTTTTGATCATTACCTAAAATTGCAGTGTAAAAATGACCTAAAGCTATAATAGCAGCTCCTGTTAATGTTGCTGCATCAACTAAATACTTAACCTCAAATTTATCTTGAACATAATCCATAACATCAGCCAGTACTAATCTACCTTCTGCATCTGTATTGCCAATTTCTACAGATTTTCCACTTC
>JAMORN010000278.1 GCA_027063545.1 bacterium
TAAAATCATTGCCTAAAACTATAATAGCGTCTGATAAGTGATAAGAATAATATGAATGTTCTGCAAATCGCTTTGGAGATATTAAAATTTTTTTTCTTTTGTATAATTGCTTTATTCTTCTTAACTCTGCATTATTTTGATAACAAAAGTGCGAGCCCGTCGCATAATATATATATATTGTTTTAGAATTTTTATTTTTTACTGCATCCTCAAATAAAGGTCCCATCCCAAATATAACCGAATACTCAGAAAAATTAGGTTTTATAGGATAAAGATAATGATATATGTCAACTACATAACCAAGTTCATCGAAAACTTCTGCTATTTTCAAAACTTCTTGCTCATTAGTGTGAAAAAAAGAAATTCCTTTACGAAAAGGATGAACAATATATGATATTAAAACTTTTTTCTTATATTTTCTCCTAAAAAGATTCTTTATTGGACGATGAAAAATTATAGTTTTTAAAGTCTTTAGTATCTTCATTAAATTTTATACCTTAAAAACATTTTGGTTTTAAGTAACTTTACAACATATTCTATTATATCAAAAAAAAATATAACCCTTATTTTTAATTTAAATGTTTCATGCAAATCTTTGTCTATCAAATCATATATAATAGAGGACACAATCGTGGATACTAAAGTAGCTATAGCCGCTCCCCTAACACCGTAAGATTTTATAAGGTAATAATTTAATATTAAATTTGTTAATAGAGCAAGTAAAGTACTATACATATTCTTTTTTTCCAAATGTTTTATGATTAACCATTTACTATGTATCATACCAAAGGAAACAAATATAATATTAAATGACAAAATTTTTAAAATTTCACTTGCATTTATAAATTTATTTCCATAAATTATTTTAACAATTATAGTTGCCCCAAAATTTAAAATTAAAACGCAGATTATGGAAAAAACATAAAAAAGATTATAAGTTATTTTGAAATATTTTTTGTATAAAAGATTTGATCGAGTTTTAAGCTTTATAAAAAAAGGAAACATAGAGTTTAATATAACAGTTGGTATAATATAAATCAATTCAACTATTTTAACAGCAGCTGAATATTCTCCTATTATTTTCATATTATTTAATAAATTTTTTAACATAATCTGATCTAATCTGAAATATAAGCTTACCGCAAAAACTGATATCATTAAGGGGTATGAGTTTTTAAGAAAAAATTTTGCTAGGTTAAGATTTACTTCCCATTTATATATTTTATTTTCAGAATATTTGTTATATATAGTAATAGAAAAAAGTGCTAACAATATACCTTCCAAAGCGTACGAAAAAGCTATGAACTTCAAAGAAAATTTTTTTATAACAAAAATAAATCTAACTATATTGGAAAAAATCAAAGAAATGATATTACCTATAAAGGATAATTTAGATATAACTTTGGCTTGAAAATAGAAATCTATTATATCGAAACTTCTAAAAAATAAACCTACTAATAATATAACTACAATAATATATATATATCTATTAAGTGGATTTTTTTCAAAATAGTACAATAATGCAAATATTATTATTAATATAGTTGAAGTTACAAGTTTTAAGAGCAAAGCTGTTCCCAAAATTATTCTTTCTTTTTTTAAATTTTTATTTTTTACTAGTTCTCTAACTAAAATATTATCTATACCTAAATTTGCTATTGGAGTAACTAACATTACTATGCTTTGAGCATAAGAAAGAATTCCAAAATTTTTAGGCCCTAAATATCGAGCTACCAAAACTCCAACAAAAAAACTTACTCCTAATCTTATAAATTTTTCACTAAATAACCAAAGAGTATTTTTAAAATATTTTTGAAATTCAGGATTATTCCACTTATTTTTTATGGAAATAAATAAAGAATTACTCATTCTTTTTCTTAGCCCACTCAATTAAAATATTAGCTACTTCTTCTCTAGTAAATTCTTTGGGAGGTTTAATGCCTTGCTTAAGAATAGCTTTTACTTTAGTACCGCTTAAAATAACTCTATATCTTTCAAAGTGAGGACATGTTTTGGTAGTGGCCATACCTTCACATTTTTTACAATAAAAGGCATGTTCAAAGAATAGAGGTTCTATCTTCAATTTATCAATATATTTTTTTACAAATTCTTGAGCTTCATAAGTACCATAAAAAGAACCTACTCCAGCATGATCTCTTCCAATTATCATATGAGTTACACCATAGTTTTTTCTCATAATTATATGATGAAAAGCTTCTCGAGATCTTGCATAATGCATAGTAACAGGAAGCACAGATAAAAATATTTTTTCTTTATTATAGCACTTTTCTATTAAAACTTCATAACATTTCATGTGAATACTTGCAGGAATATCGTCTTTCTTAGTATATTCAACAAGTGGATGTATAAAAAGACCATCTACAATTTCAAGAGCGCACTTTGTAATATATTCATAAGTTCTATGAATAGGATTTCTAGTTTGAAAAGCTATAACGCTTTTCCATCCTCTTTTTTCGAACTCACGTCTGGTGTCTTTCGGATCTAAGTAGTAAGAGCTATTTATTCCCTCTTCCCTTTTTGGGCGGTTTAAAAGGTATACCTTACCACTTAAATAATATAAGCTTTCACTCATAAATTCTTTTACTCCAGGATAATCCAAAGAAGTTGTTTTGTAAACAGCCTCTGCTATCTTTTCTTTTTCTTCTTCACTTAAAGTAAATTTTTCTTCTACTTCTAAAAGAGCTAAGGGAATATTTTCATGTTTTAAAATTATTTTGTCTTTATCTTGTGTTTTTTTAAAATATCCTTACTTATTGGCAACATAATAGGAATAGACCAAAGAGTACCATTTAAATTAAGCTTAAAAGCAACATTCATTACTTTATCTTTATTCATAAAGTGGTCTAGTGGCAAAAAAGCTCCATTACATATTAGCTCTATGTCACAAACTTTTCTTTTACTTACTTCTAAGCTAAGAAAGCTTTCTACATTATTATGGATATAGTATGAAAAAATTTTCAAAAAAGTTTTTAAAATTCCTACTATAGCTGCTGAATCTAATTTGCCAAAAAAAAGATATACTAAAATAGTTGTCGTTAAACTTGTTATTATTCTCCAGCTTATTGCTTTTAGCAGTGTTCTTGTATGACTCTCTTTTTGGTACATTATTTACCTTTTTTATAATTTACGATACAGTTTTTAGTTTGCGAAAATTTTAAAAAATACTTAATTAAAATACTTAAATAAAGTTTTTGAAAACTAAAACTATCATTTGCTTTTATATTATTTGTTTTGTACTAAAAATTATAACTAAAAACGAGTATGTATTTCTTCGGAAACCTATTAACATAAAATACCT
>JAMORN010000279.1 GCA_027063545.1 bacterium
AAAAAATTCTAAAATCCTATCATAAAACTTTGTCTTATCTTCCTCGTATACTTCTAGCATTCTATCATATATATCCTTCCATATAGGATGTAAAAGTAAATTTATTTTGTCATCTAATACTATTTTCTCTATAAATTCTGGATTATTTAATAAGAATAAAATCATATGAATATTAAAGACTTGGGGGATGTTTACTTCTTCTTCATGGATAAAGGTTTCTTTTTTATTACTTTTATTAATAAATCTATCTTTATTTTTTTTATTATAAGTATAAAAACTTATCGGAGAGGTTTCTTTTACTGAAGATTTCTGAAAAAGTTCTATAGAGATTCCTGATAAATCTACTAATGTTTGCAAATAAACACCTCTTTTGTAATCATCTTCAATACTATTTAAAAAAGTGATCATCCTTTTTATAAACTCTGCTTTTTTAGATGGGGATTTATTTATATCTTCAGCATAAGCTTCATATTCGTACTCTACAAAATTTTTTTTATTCTTCTCTATATACTCTAAAAAATCATCTGAACCTACTTTTCTTATAAAACTATCAGGATCTTCATCAGGGGGAAGTAAAACTGCAAAAACCTCTATATCGTTATTTATCAATGTAGCAATACTTTTTACTGAAGCTTTTATCCCTGCATTATCAGCATCTAAAATTAATGTTGCTTTATCTGAAAGTCGTTTTAGTTTTAAAGCCTGAATATCTGAAAAGGCAGTTCCTGAAAGAGCAACCACATTTTCTATTCCTCTATAATAAAGAGAAATAAAATCTAAATTCCCCTCAACAACAAAAACCTCAGATAACTTTCTTATAGCATCCCTTGATTTATTAAATCCAAATAATACCTTTGATTTTTGATATAAAGGTGTTTCAGGAGAATTTATATACTTAGGCTCATCTTTATTATCATCCAAAATCCTTCCTGTAAATCCTATAGGCATCCCACTATCATTATAAAATGGCAAAAGTAATCTATCTCTGAATCTATCATAAAAACCAGGAGACGATTCCCTTTTAATAATAAGCCCTACCTTTAGTATATCCTCCTCTTTATATCCTTTTGTAGTCTTTAAAAACTTAAGAAGATTATCCCAGCCTGCAGGCGCATATCCACCACCATAATCTTCTATCCATTCTACTTTTAAATCTCTCGATTTTAAATAATCAATAACCTTTTTTGTTTTTAGTTTAGATTTATAATAAAGTTGAGCTGTTTTTACTATATCATAATATAGGTCCCTATCAATACGATTCTTAGATAAAGAAAGACCTGATATATCAACACCTGCTTCTTGAGCAAGCCTTCTAAAAGCTTCCCAAAATGAAATACCCTCATAATCCATTAAAAACTTAAAAATATCCCCAGCCTTTCCACAACCAAAACAATGATAAAGACCTTTATCCTCACTAACAGTAAACGAAGGAGTCTTTGAATCTGGATGAAATGGACATAATCCTTGATAGTTCTTTCCAACTCTTTTTAGCTTTACATATCTTTCTATAAAATCAACAATATTAATTCTAGCCTTAATTTCTTCTTTTAAAAACTCTATATCTTTTCCTAAGAATTTCATGTTTCTTTCAATATGAAAAGATTAAAAATTAGTATTACTAAGAATAATATACGCTTTATATATAAGAAAAACGAAAAGTCCAAATAAAATACCCATTAAAATTTTTATAAATAAATTAATATATTTCCATTTTTTGTTTCTGTTCTTTAATTTCTTTTTTGTTTCCAGATTAAAACTCTTCAAAGTTTCCATTTTTATTTATCTCCTTTTACTACCATCCTCTATACATTTTTTTAGGTTTAATTTTATAAAAATACTCCTCTTGAGAAGTTAGAAAATTCTCCATTGTATAAAAAGGTAAAACTGTAAAATAAGGACCTTCTATATGATAATAACTTTTAAAATAATTTAAATCTACATTCTTGATAAGAGTAGCCTGAGCAACAACCTCATTCTTTCCCGCCTCTTTATTTATTTTATGTACAATATTTACATCCTTACTTACTATGGTATAAGCTCTTCTCTTTTCTGAACCTACATTTCCCATAATAAATTCTCCATAACCTGCACTTACATGAAATCCAACACCTAACATTTTTGAATACTCATTAGCTATTTTTAAAGCAACTCTTAATGTTTCTTCAGGATCATCATGAGTAATAAATATTTCATCCCCCATAAAATTTTGAATATCTCCTCCTTTAGCAATTACAAAATCTATAATAGGTTGAAAAATATAGTTTAAAAACTTAATTACCTCATTAGGACTTTTATACATTGTTAAAGAAGTAAATCCCATAATATCAACAAAAATAAACCCTGATAATTTCTTTACTTCTGGTATCTCTAAAAAGTCTGTTCTAAAATCATCTATTTCTGTATTTTTGGAAAGATCCATAATAATTTTTGGTAAATAAAGTTGTAATGTTTTGGTTAAAATCTTTGCTTTTTTATTTTCCTCTTTAAGCCGTTTTGTTATATTATTTAATAAATAGTTTAATCTATTTTTATATGAAATAGCCTTTGAAATAGAATTATATGCCGTAAAATATAACTTCAAAACACTAACATCTATTGTTTTAAAATCTGCATACTTCATATATTCTATATTGTCTTCTTCCAATGTCTTAAATATAAGAAAGATAGAATTTTTCATTCCTTTTAATTTTAGCAGTATAAAGTAGATAACTATTGAAAAATTTATAATATTAATTATTACAACTGTCCTAAAATAATCCCAACAATTAAAAAAATCACATTTTAATCTTCCACTTAGATATAGAAAAACAAAAAGAAAAGTTGTTATAAAAATTAATCCTAAAAAACTACCCAAAAGAATTCTCTGATTTCTAAAGGTATATTCTCCTTTAATATTTGTTCTTACATATTTAGAGCTTAATATAAAAGGTAATATTTCATGGTATTTTATTGCCAATAAATAATCAGTTATTAAATATGAAGAAGTTATATTAAAAAAAATGAGAGGCACGCCTATTATAACAATTAAAAAATAGACATAATTTATATTTAAACCTAAAATATAATACTCTAATATAACAAAAAATGTAAAAAACAGTATATTAAATGCTACCTTTATTAAAAAGAAGTATTTATAAATTTTATTAATAAGGAATATATAGTAATTAAAATAATGTCCTGATATATATAGAGATCGTCTGGTATTTAAAATCTTGTCTATAAAATAAAATTTTCTTATAACCTTATTCTTATTTTTAGAAAATAAATATAGAAAAATAAAAACTATTTCACA
>JAMORN010000280.1 GCA_027063545.1 bacterium
AACTATATAGATGAAATTCTTTCTTGATATAGGATCTAATATAACACTTGCCATATCTATAGCATATACTTTCTCTTTTTTATACGGAATCTCTACATTTACACTCATACCTGGCAGTAAATTTTTTGGGAATATTTTTAGTAAAATTTCTACTTCTCCAGTTCTATCAATAGAACTTAAATATTTAGGTTTTGAATAAATGTATCCTTTTATCTTTTTTCCATTAAAAATTATATAAGCACTTAAGCCCTTCTTAATCTTTAGAATATCATTTTGAGATACTTTTATTTTTACCTTTAAATAACTCAAATCTAATATCCTAAACATGTAGTCTTTTGCATCTACACCATTATATGAAAATTTCATACTTGATGGGAAAACAGATACAACTTCATTTGGTTTATAATTTACTTCAACTATTTGACCTGAGATAGGTGATCTTATTTCAGATAATTTTAACGCCATCTCATATTGTGCTTTTGTTGCCTTATACTCTGCTTCTATTCTATCATAATCTTTTGCAGAAATACTTCCTTTTTGATATAAAACTTTCATTCTATTATAATTTTTTTCTAAAGCATCTAACTTCGCCTTTGTTTGTATAACTAACTCACTCATAACTTTTGCTAACAATCTTCCTTTTGAAACATACTCACCCTCTTTAACATAAACATCATCTACAACTCCCGCTATTGCTGGCTTAACTAAAGCTTCATCATAAGGATAAACTGTTCCTGTATAGGATAATACGGGCTTATATGTTATTTGTTTAATATGGGTTATAGTAACATAAGGGATCTCTTTTTTTATGTTTTGAGAGCTTTCTTTTTTACAATTATTAAGTAAGAGAGAGATTGAAATTATTAAAACAAAAAGTACATACTTATAATATCTTTGCATTTTAACCTCCTAATTTATATATATTTTACTTAATTTTTCCTATTGATCTTTCATAATCCTTCTTATTTGTCATAAATTGAGATAATTTATCAAAATATTCTGTATTTGCTTTTACATAATCTAAATAAGCTTGTAAATACTCTCTAATAGTAATAGTGCCTTCCTTAAATTCTAATTTAGCATACTCTAAAGCTAATTTTGTTTCTTCTACATTTTTTTGGGCTGTTTCTAAAACTTTTAATGACTCTATAAGCTTATCATGCTTCTTTTTTATATCAAGAACCATATAATCTATAATTTCTTTTTTTTCCTCTTCCAACGAATTAATCCTAGAATTTACACTACTAACATTAAAAAAACGATCTCCACTAGAAAAAATTTCCCATGTCAAATTAATACCAATACTTTTTATTATAGTATTTTCTTTTTTCATATCAAAAAACTCTTGGGAACTATTAGGATCAAGTGGAGATTCCGCCCATACATTTGTTAAAATATCTTGTTTTAAACTATCATTTTGAGAAATTGTTATATCCATATCATTATCAGGCGTATATATTAAAGATGCAGTTAAATTTATATTTGGTAAAAATCTTGACAATGCAATATTTCTTTGTTTTTTAAGAAGCTCAATATTATTCTCTATTAATTTTACTTCTTCTCTTTGCTTTGCTATATCTACAATATTCTCAGGAAGTTCAATTATATTAGTATCTAAAATAATAGAAGTATCTACTTCATATACACTATCAATTGGTAATCCAATTAATACATTCAAATAATTACGAGCTAATTTAACTCCACTTTCTGCTTTTATTTGAAATTCTTTTATTTTATTTTTTTCTATTTCTATTTTTAACACATCAGTTTTCTTAACTAAATTTTGCTCATAAAGATTATTTAGATCATATAATATAGTGTCTAATACCCTTTCTGCTTCTAATGTAAAATTATAATATTTTATTACCTTTGCTAAATTATAATACGCTTCTGTTACTTTATAAGCAATATCCTTTTTTTGTTTTTCTAACATTATTTGTGTTGTCTTTTCACTAATAGAAGCAATTTTATATAAATTTATCAATTTAAATCCTGTAAAAATAGGTTGAGTCAACAATACAGTAACATTTTTACTTTTATCACCTATCATATTAAATTCTTGCTGAGGTAATATTAAAAATGCATTATTATAATAAGGAATAGGTTCTAAATGTGTACCTGCTGGAGCTGTTCTAGAAGCATTTGGATCTATAGGGGTAGGAATAGTCATAATAGGCTGGCCTGTAGAATCTGAAACTAGTGTAGGAACAAACTTAATAGTAGGAATCAGAATATTATCTTCCATATTCACCCGTGGTAAATCATAAAATTTATTATAACCAGCTTGCAGAAAAATTTTAGGAAAAAATTGAGAAATTGAACTGTATTTTAAATATTTAGCTGCTTTCTTTTGATACTCTAAACTTTTTAGCATCCTATTATTTTTTTCAGCTAAGTCTAAGGCTTCTTCTAAAGTTAAACTATAAATTATATTCACAGTTGCTAAAAAAGTAAAAATTAAATAAAAAAATTTTCTCATTTTTTATCTCCTTTTTCCTTTATTCCATTTAATAAAATATCTATCATCATACTATAATAAACTTCCATAGGTTCATTTTCTTTATCCTTTAAAAAATGATATATTAACTCATCGTTGTAAAAAAATATAACCCCATGTAAAGCTGTAAAAAACAATGTCCCTATTTTTGTATATTCTAACTCTTTTTTATATATACCTTTATTTATTCCTTCTTTTATCACTATAATAAACCTCTCTTTTCCCTTCCTTGTTAATTTATCTATCTCACTTTTTATCTCATCAGATAGTTTTTCTTGAAATTCTTTTCTTGATAGCGATCCAATCATACTTATTATTTCAGGATATTTTTTATAAAGATCTAATACCATATAAGCCATCTTTTTTATTTTATCATCTGGACAAATATTTTTATTTATTATATCATCTTCAGGTTCAATAAGCGCTTCTCTATATATTTTTAAAAGTATAGAAGCATAGAGATCTTCTTTTGTTTTAAAATGCAAATATAAAAGTCCCTTTGAAAAACCTGATAAATCAGCAATATCCTGCATTTTTGTTTTCTTAAAACCATTTTTTGAAAAAACTTCTATTGCTTTAGATATTATTATTTCTTTCTGTCTATTTTTTTCTTCCTGTTTCCATTCTCTAGCCATTTTTTATTTTTCCCTTAACTATTTTCCAACTTTTGACTATTAGTCATTTTTTCCCTTATGGTCATTTTTTGACCTTTAGTCAATATTCTAATATAGAAAAAAAATATTTTTTTGTCAAATTTTTTTAAAATTTTTTTTTAAATCTTTG
>JAMORN010000281.1 GCA_027063545.1 bacterium
TATAGACATCAAAAGTTTATTTTTTTCAAAAAAGTTTTTATCCTTTTGAAGTAGTTCTATAATCTTATATAGAATTGTTTTTAGACTTTCTATTTTATCTTTATTTAGTAATGGTGTTATTATTTCCAAATCTTCAGATAATCCCTCAAAATTTTTTAAGATAGAATCCATTTCTGATAGATATATAAATTCCTCAATTCTATATAACTTATCAGGTAAAGAATTTTTTACTTCAACTCTTTTGTTTTCTTCAGCCTTTAATTTATCAAAATATCCTTCTTTTTTGAGTTTTTTCCATTCTTTTATGAGTTCATCTATTTCACTTTGTTTTAAAAGTATATATCCATAGGTGTCTATTACTTCTTTATATTTTATATCTTCCAATGAGTCTTCAATTTTATCTAAAGTATCTGTGGATTTATCCTCTTCTGTTTCAATCCCATGCTCTTTTTTATAAAAATCTAAGTCAGCTTTAATTTCATATAGAGAAAATAGAAGATCTTTATAATTTACTTCTCCTATATCAAGAATTACCTCTTCACCAGATATTTCCATGTTTTCTAATCCAGAAAGTAAATGCTGACCCATTTCTTTAAGTATTTCTATAGCAGATAGTAAAAAAAATTTTATACTTTTAAAATCAGGGTATTCTATAATGGTTTCCACAGAATATTTTATTGCTTCTAAGAATTCATTAAACTCTTTTATTTCAAGCTGTGTTCCTTTATCATATATATCTGAAATAATTTGATAAACTATATCCCATTTTTCATCATCTATAATTCTTTGTAGTTTATCAAAATTATCCATTATTAAATCAATAGTTTGTGTTACTATTTCTATTTTTTCCTTTTTTATTTTTATTTTCATATTTTTGCCCTTTTTTATATTATTAATAAGGTTTTGTTTTTATAATTAATTTTTTCTTGTTTTATTATTATATTTTTGTAATAATTATAAAATAATAATAAATTTTTATTATTCAAATCTTTTTCCAGAAAAATATTAAAACCTTTTTCTTTAATCTTTGAAATAAAAATTAGGGTATCTTTTTCTAATTTATAATTTAAATTTAAATAAGCTTTTAAATTTAATTTTTCTTTTTTAAAAAATGTATTAATGTTAATTTCTGTTATAAGAAAACAGCTCTTATCATTACATATGTATATATCAAAAGATATATTATCAATAGTTAATTTCTTTTTAGTTTTTATTACATTATTAGCTGGTATAGAATAAACTTTTTTTATCTTATTAATTTTAAAAACAACATTATTTTTAAAAGAGATTAAAAGCAACTCTTTTTTATTATTTAAAACAGCATCAATAAATCCTTTTTCTATAATTAAAGCAGTATTTTCCCTTTCTATTATCAAATATGTTTCTTTATATCTATTGATATTTGCCACTTTTATTTTCTTTTTTCTATATTTTGGAAATTTTTGAGATATATTTTGTGTATTAACTAGTTCTTTTTCATCTATACTTATACTTTTAGATATTTTGTTTGATATATTGTTAATTTGTCCAATATATCCAATTGTAGAATTATAATATATAAATATAACATTTCCTTTACTATCAGGATTAATAATTGGAATTATTTTATTATCATAAACAAATAAGGCATTATTTAAAGAGGTTAATATAGATTCATTTTTTATATCTTTAATTCTTAATATATCTACAAGATTAAATTTTATTTTCATAACTTTATACCTCTAATAATCTTTCTTCAATGTAGTTTATAATACCATTTTTTAGAGGCAGAAATAGATTTATATTTGCATCTACAATATGAATTTGTGATATTATTTCTCTTAAATTCACATCAATTATAGACATTTCATTATTTAATGTATCTATATAGTTAGAGATTAATGTGGTTATATTTTTTACTTGATATAATATTCCTAAAATTCCTTTTTGCTGTTTTTTATTTTGAGATATAATATATGAAAGTACAATGGTTATATTACTTAATTTTATAGTTTCATGTTGTAGGATATCAATCTCATATTTAATTGTAGATATATAATTTGATAATGTATTTATTTTTAATTTTAAATTAGAGAATTCAGAGGATAAATCTTTAATTTTATTTAATTCTTTGGATAATTCTTTTAAATATTCTTTAACTTTTTCTTTTAATTCTTCAAATATTTTTGCCATATTTTTTTCTTTTAGTTCATCTTTTGATGTTTTAGTATTGTTGTAAAATATTTCTATTTCTTTGATAATTATATTTATATCAGAAATCATAAATTCTAATTTATCATTAGGTTCTATTTTAAATTTTAGATTTTCTTTTAGTTTTTGTTTAATATTATCAATCTTTTTGATAGAGTTGTTTAATTTTTCTATAGAATCTAATATTTCCTTTTCAAATATTAATATAGCCTCAATATTTTCGGCATCTTCTACAGATAGATTTAAATTAAGTTTTAGGACATCTATAGATTCTTCAAACTCGGTTTTTGATAAATCGGAAAAGTAAAAATCATTTATTTCATCTAAGCTTTGAGATAGATTGTAAAGAATCATAGAACTATTTAAGTAAAATAGATTTAAAGATTCTAAAGAATTTTTTAAAGAGTTTAATACAGAAATAGGAGAGTAGTTTTTATTATCTTTTTCTTGCGAAAATGGAACTATATTATCTGTTTCTACAATTTCAATTTTTATATTTTCTACTTCTTTTATTTTTTCTTGATTATTTATTTTTTTTGCCATTTTTTATCTCCTTTTTTATTCTATTATATAGTCAGATTTTTTAATTTTTATATTTTTTTTATCACTTCCTATAAAAATCTTGGCTTCTACGTCTAGGCTATTTTTAAAATATATGTCTAATATTATGTTTTCTTTATTTTCTTTATGAATTGTAGTTTTCAATAAAGAATATATTTCTTGGCTTATATCTATTATAGCAAATTCTATATCTATTTTTTCGTCATTTACTTTTTCTATTTTTAGAGTTATCCTATTTTTTGTTAACTTATTTCTAGGATATTCTAGAATTTTTCTATTATTTAAAAATAACACAAAATTGAAATAATACAAATTGTTTTTTATAAAATCTTCAAATAGAGAATATTTAGGTTTTCTTAATGTTTTTAGAATAATATTGTAATTCTCAATAGTTGAAGGGATAAAGCCTATAAGAGAAAAAATATTTTTCTTATTAAAATCACGAATCTCATTGAAAGTTTCTAGAATAATTTCAGTTATATTTATAGAAATGAAATCAAGATTATCTGATGTCGGTATGGCTATTATTTTAGATGTTTTTTTATCAAAAAGACTATTTTCATGTAAAGAGATAAAATTATGAAATAGATATTTAAATAAAATTTTTTTAATTCTATCTTTAGATGTTAGATTTTTTTCTATTTTTTTTACAATCAACTTTTCTATTTTATCAATTATATTGATATTTTTTAGTTCTTTATTAGTGTATAAATAGATTGTTTTTCCTATACCATCGTAAATATCAATTTTATCTATCTTTAGTTTTGATTTAGCAATGAATTCGATAAAGTCATAAAGATTAAAAATATATATATTTTTAAGAAAATTTAACTCTTTTAATATTTTTAATAAATTAGAAATAGCATTTAAAGGTATAGGTTTTAATCCTATATAAATAATATCTTTTTCATTTTTAATATAATTTTCTTTTATATTAAGAAAAATAGATCTAACAATACTTAATCCATCAATGGTTATATTTCTTTTTGTTATTTTTTCTTTTAGAAGAAGATAATTTATGTCTATTTCATTTTTTTCTAAGAATTCTAAAAAGAATCTTTCTTTACTATTAAAGATACTATGTATGTCTATTATTTCAAATTTATCCTTTTTACAAAGATAAATATTATTGAAATAAAACCATATATATATCATCTCAACTTCCTATTTTTTATGTTTTATTAATATCGCTAACACAACTCTTGTATAATCAAAATTTCCCAAAGAGTTTTTTTTATATTCATCTATTAATTTCCCAAAATTTGGGGCTTCAGCTAATGCTACATTATTTCTTATTGGAGGAAGTATTTTATCTTCACCAAAACTCTTTTTTAATTTTTCAAGGAAAAATTTTCCTATATTTGTTCTATGATTAAAAAATGTCGGAAGAATACCTAAAATTTCTATATCAGGATTATACTCTGTTTTTATTTCATATATAAAATCAACAACTTCTTCTACACCATTTATTGATAGAAAATTTGTTAGTGTTGGAATAATAACCTCTTTTGAAGCAACTAAAGAAAGAGTTGTTAAGAATTCTAAAGATGGGGGAGTATCTATAAAAATAAAATCAAAATTATCTATAAAATAGGAATATATAAGTTGTTTTAAAGCATAGGGATTGAAAGAGTTTGGGGTTAAATTCTTTTCATATTCTTCTAAAAATTTACCCCCACCTGTTATATACAGATATTCATTTTTTTTGAAAATTATACTATCAGAATATTTATTAATATCAGTTAATGATTTAACAAATAAAGGAGATACATTATTTTTTGTTATTCCCAAGTGAAGTAAGGCATGTCCCTGAGGATCCATATCTATTATTAGAGTTTTATATTTCTTTTTAGAAATGAGTCCAGCAATATTTACACATGATGTAGTTTTACCACAGCCACCCTTTTTATTTGTTAAAGCAATTATCCTAATTTTTTTCATACTTTATCCTTTGTTTTTAATTTTCTTTTCTGCAATTTATATGCCAGATTTATATAATAGATTTTACTGAACAAATTTTTTATTTTATTATATATAATTTTATAAAATTTTTCTACTAAGGCCCCATAGCTCAGGTGGATAGAGCGACGCCCTCCTAAGGCGTAGGTCGCAGGTTCAAATCCTGCTGGGGCTATTTTTTTTATATAAATGAGGATTTTCAAGAAAATATAGTATTTCTAAAGAAAATATAAGAGTCATTGAAACGTAATATATCCAGGATAATATGATTATAATAGAAGAGAGCGATCCATATACTAAGTTTAGATTTGTTATTTTTGTTATATATATAGCGTAAAGAAATTTAGCTATAGACCATAAAGTAAAGAATATTGTAGCAGCAATAAGTTGGTTTATTATTTTTACTTTTATATTTAAAAAGAATTTTATAGTAAGAATATAAAATATGAGAAAAATAGAAAATGATATATAATTTATATTAGAAAGAGTAGATATAATAAAATTAGATAATGGTAAAGTTTTTTTTAAAAATATAAATAGTTTATTTATATAAACAGATGAGTATATAAGGTTAGTAAATGTAAGATGTAAAATTTCAAATATGAAATTAGAGATAAAAATAACAAGTATTATTGAAATAACAAAAAGTGAGCTTAATAGTTGAACTTTAATTAAATGTCTATTAGGGAGATTAAATACTTTTCTATAAATTGTTTGAAGCATATTAAATATTACTCCACTAATAAACGGAAGAAAAAGTAGATTAATTAAAGTAAAGGATGTTGAAAGAGTATGGTTTATTAAATTTTTTTCTATCCACTCTTTAGTTAAAAAAGGGACAACTTCAGATAAGTTATTTATGATTAAATTAATTGTATTAGATGAACTATGTAAAAAAAGTTTAAATAGTATATTTAATACTATTATACTAAAAGTAGTAAATGGAATTATAGAAAGTAGAAAGTAATAAGATATTGATGCAGAATAAGAAAAACCGCTATCATTTATAAATTTTAAAATAGAGTTATAAATAAGTAGGAAAGTGTTTGATAAGAAATTATACAATTTTCTTTTTATAAGAATTAATATTTTTATTTTTTTATTCATAAACCTTAACTTTAATAATAAAATTATTGTTAATTTCCAAAATAAAATAATATTTTTCAATAAAAAATAACAAGAAAGATAATATGAAAGGAATAGTTTTAGCAGGTGGAAGTGGTACTAGACTTTATCCTATAACATTAACAACAAGTAAACAGCTTTTACCTCTTTATGATAAACCTATGATATATTATCCTCTTTCAATTTTATTTGAGGCAGATATTAGGGAAATAGTTATTATTTCAACTCCTAAACATATAGATTTATATAAAGAGCTTTTAGGTACAGGGGAAGACTTTGGGGTTAAGTTTTATTATGTAATACAACAGGAACCAAGAGGTATAGCTGAAGCTTTTTTGATTAGTGAAGATTATATAAAAGAAGAAAATGTAGCTCTTATTTTAGGAGATAATGTTTTTTATGGAGATATAATCTATGATATAATAGAAAAAGGGAAAAAAATAAAAGAAGGAGCGTTAATTTCTGCATATTATGTAAAGGATCCGCAAAGATATGGAATTGTAGAATTTGATAAAGAAGGAAAACCTTCAAAAATTGTAGAGAAACCAAAGAACCCAAAAAGTAATTATGCAGTAATGGGACTTTATTTTTATGATAAAAATGTTATTTACTATGCTAAAGAACTTAAACCTTCTCAAAGAGGAGAACTTGAGATAACAGATTTAAATAATATATATTTAGAAGAAGGAAAATTAAATGTAATAAAAATAGATAAAGGTTTAGCTTGGCTTGATACAGGAACACCTTCTTCTCTTCTTGAAGCAGCTAATTTTATAGAGACAATACAAAATAGACAAGGTTTAATGATTGCAGCTTTAGAAGAAATAGCATATTTAAAAGGTTTTATTACGTTAGAGAAGTTAAAGGAAAGAGCAAAGTATTTTGAAAATAGTGAATATGGAAAATATCTATTAAGAAGAATAAAGGAGTTTGAAAATGAAATATAAACTTTTTATTTATGGTTTATTATATATAATTTTTATAAATACACAAATTTTTTCACAAGTTTTTAATTCAAATATTGATTTTTCAGTTTCTCAAAATAAGAATACTAATTTGGTAAAAAAATTAGATTCCTTAAAAACTATTAAAAATATAACTGGAAACGAACAAGTTTCTTCTTTTAAATATTCTTCTCCTTCTATAATTACACAAATAGATACATCCTATTATGATAGTCTGATTATGCAGTCTTTATTGAGTAGGTTTTTATATAGAAATTCTTTAATGAAGAAAATAAAGATTTTTGGAGAGCAGTTCTTTCTTTTTAATAGGGATGGATTTATTCCAAGTATAATAGGTCCTGTTCCTGAGGATTATGTTTTTGGGCCGGGTGATGAATTTTCTATATATTTATGGGGAGAAGTTCAAAAGGTATATAATGTGAAAGTGCAAAAAGATGGATCTATTTTTTTACCATATATAGGAAAAATTGTTGTTTCAGGATTAACTTATGATAAATTAAAAAAGAAATTAACATATAGACTAACAAAAGTATTTTCTACGTTAAATTATGGTAAAAGTTCTGCAACAACATTTTTAGATATTATAATGACTAAATATAGATCTATAAAAATTTTTGTTGTAGGAGAGGCTTTAAATCCAGGAGCTTATACTTTATCTGGTTTTACAAATATTTATTCCGCAATATACTTTACAGGAGGTCCTTCTAAAACAGGAAGTTACAGAGAAATTTTAATAAAAAGGAATAAAAAAATAGTTGAAAAGATTGATCTTTATGATTTCCTGATTTATGGGAACATAAAATCAGATTTTAGGTTAAAAGATGGTGATATTATAGTTTTTACCCCTCGAAAAAAGTTAGTAAAAATTAAAGGAGCTGTTTTAAGAGAGTTTACTTATGAATTGAAAGAAAATGAAACTTTAGGAGATTTAATAAAATTAGCCGGAGGTTTAAAATCTACAGCTAATATAGAAAATGTGAGAATTACAAGAATAATAACAGATTCTAATTTTTATAAAGAGAATAAAAAGGAAATATTTTTAAGTTTTAAAAATAGAGAAGAGTTATATGATAGTGATTTTCTTTTATATGATAATGATGAAATATATATTCCCGAGATTTATATAAAACCAAAAAATAGAGTTATAGTAAAAGGGCAGGGTATTAAATATCCGGGTACTTATGCAATAGATGATAGTATTAAAACATTAAAAGATATCCTCAAAGTATCTGGTGCAAAGAAAGATATTATTGATAAAATTATAATTTTAAGAAGAATAAGAGAGGGAAAATATAAAGCTATTTTATTAAATATAGAAGAAGGTAATAATTTTCAACTAAAAAATGAAGATATAATATATACATTTCTTCAACGAGAGTTCTTTATTTATCCAAAAATTAAAATAATGGGAGCCGTTAATCGTCCAGGAATGTATAATTATTATAAGGATTTAACAGTGTCAAAATTACTTGTTTTAGCTAGAGGTTTCAGATATGATGCTGATACCACCTATGTTGAGGTAAATAGAATAGATAGAAACTCAGATAGATTATATGTTAATATAGCAAGGTTAAAGTATGATAGAAATTTAAATTTATTGGAAGGTAAAGAGTTAAAATTATTACCAGGAGATGTTGTAATTGTTAGAGTAAATCCTAATCTAGTTACACCTAAATTAGTTAAGATATATGGAGAAGTAAGATACCCAGGAGAATATTTACTAACAAATAATACAGAACGGATAAGCGATTTAATAGAAAGAGCAGGAGGTGTTAAATCTTCAGGTTATTTAAAGGCTGGAGTTTTATGGAGAGATTCTATAAAAGTTAATATAGATTTGGAAAATGCATACAAAAATCCTAAATCACCGGATAATATAATATTAAAAGAGGGAGATTCTATTTATATACCAAAACTTGAATATACAGTAAAAGTAGAAGGCGAAGTTCAATTCCCATCTTTAATTGTATGGAGAAGAGGAAAAGGAATTGACTATTATATATCCCAAGCAGGAGGATTTACAGAAAATGCTGATCCAGATAGGGTTGTTGGTTATCAGCCTAATGGAAAGAGGATAATTCAAAGAACATGCTGGTTTGATGATAGAGTAGAACCAGGAGCATATATATATGTTCCTAAAAGAAAAAATCAAAGATTTGATTGGTCCTATACACTTTCTATTATAAAGGATATTGTTGGAATAGTTTCTTCTGCTGTTACTACAGCTTATTTAATATATACAATACAAAATAATGATGATAATAAGTAAGTAATTATAAAAGTATCAAAGTTTTTAGCATTTTCTTTTTTGATTTTTATCTCCCTTACTTTTGCAAAAGTAGGGCTTTTTTTTATTTTCTCTTTTCTATATAAAAAATTAAATTTTGAAATATTATAAAAAAAAATTATTTTATGGGTATATTGGGAGAGTGTTGATGGAAGTAATAATCAAAAAGAATAATTTTAAAGGTGGTGTTCATCCGCCGGAATATAAGTATTTTACAGAACATAAATCTATAGAAAATTTTCCATTACCAGAAAAAGTATATCTTTTACTTCAACAACATATAGGAGCTCCTGCAAAGCCAATTGTTAAAGTTGGAGATAAAGTAAGAACAGGAGAGTTAATAGCAGAAGCCTCTGGTTTTATTTCAGCAAATATTCATGCTTCTATATCTGGAGAAGTAACAGGATTTAAAGAATTTATCGTACCATTTGGGGCAAAGGTTCAGGCTATAGAAATAACATCAGATGGGGAAGACAATTGGGTTGAATTAGATAAAAGAGAATGGCAAAGATTATCTCCTAAAGAAATTATAGAATTAGTGAAAGAGAAAGGTATTGTAGGAATGGGAGGAGCAACGTTCCCAACACATGTTAAACTCTCTCCTCCTCCAGAAAAAAAGATAGATACTTTAATTATAAATGGTGTAGAATGTGAGCCTTATTTAACAGCAGACCATAGATTAATGCTTGAAGAAGCTGATAAAATAATAGATGGTATAAAAATTTTAATGTATGTATTGGGAGTGGATAAGGCTTATATAGGTGTAGAAGCAAATAAGATGGATGCAATTGAACATTTAATAGAAAAAACAGCAAACGATCCTATAGAAGTTGTTGCTCTTGAGGTCAAATACCCTCAAGGAGCTGAAAAACAACTTATATATGCAATAACCAAGAGAGAAGTTCCTTCAGGAGGTCTCCCAGCAGATGTTGGCGTTGTAGTTCAAAATGTTGCTACAGCCAAAGCGATTTATGATGCGGTTGTTGAGGATATACCTTTGATTGAAAGAATAACAACAGTAACAGGATCTATTGTAAAAAATCCAACAAATTATAGAATAAGAGTAGGGACGTTAATATCTTCAATTTTGGATACTGTAGGGGTTGAATATGAAAATATTGCTAAATTAATTATGGGTGGCCCTATGATGGGGTTAACCCTTTATACTGATAACTTTCCTCTTCTTAAGGCAAATAATGGAATATTAGTTTTATCTAAGGATGAGGTAAAAAGAGAAGAAGAGTATCCTTGTATTTCATGTGGAAGATGTGTTGATGTATGTCCTATGAATTTACTTCCAACTATGATAGCGTCAAGTTATAGGAAAAAGGAAATAAAATTAGCAGAAAAATTAGGAGCATTGGATTGTATTGAATGTGGTTCATGTTCATATATTTGCCCAGCTAAAATTCCATTGGCTCAACAGATAAAATTAGCTAAAAAGAGAATAATAACTCTTAAGAAAAAGGCTAAATCTTAGGAGAAAATAAAATGGGTGTAGGTAAATTGGTAGTAGGTCCAGGGCCTCATATTAGAGATAGAGATGATGTTAAGACTATAATGTGGTGGGTTGTAATTTCTCTTATGCCAGCTTTAATAGCAAGTGTTTTATTTTGGGGGATAAGACCCCTTATTATGACATTAATAAGTGTTGTAGTTGCTGTAGGTAGTGAATATTTGTTTTCAAAGCTTTTTAATTTGCCTATTAGAATAGATGATGGATCAGCAGTTATAACAGGAATATTATTAGCTTTTAATGTAACTCCAAATGCTCCATGGTGGATTTTTGCTGTAGGTTCTTTTTTTGCTATTGTTTTTGGTAAGATGGTTTTTGGCGGATTAGGATACAATCCTGTGAATCCTGCTTTAGCAGGTAGAGCATTTTTAATGGCTTCTTGGCCAGTTATAATGACAGCTGACTGGATCCCAGCAAATTTTTTATTTAAAGGTCCTATGGGAGGTATAGATGGCTTTACTTCAGCAACTCCTTTGAATGTGTATAAATATAATCAATTAACAATAGATCAATTAAAAGAGGCTTTAATGCCTTTATTTATAGGGAATGTTGGAGGAGTTTTAGGAGAAACATCTGCTATAGCTCTTTTAATTGGGGCAGCTATACTATTTTATAAAAAGATAATCTCTTGGAGAATTCCTTTTACTTATATAGGAACAGTTTTTATTTTAGCATGGATATTTCAAAAAAGTGGGGCTCAATTTACAAAAGACTTTTGGGTTGAGCCTATGTTTCATGTATTAGCTGGAGGATTAATTTTAGGGGCATTTTTTATGGCAACCGATATGGTTACATCTCCAATAACACCAAAAGGACAAATTATTTTTGGTGTAGGGTTAGGGGTTTTAACTTATTTAATAAGAAGATTAGGAGGTTATCCAGAAGGAGTGTCTTATTCTATTCTTTTAATGAATTTGACTGTACCATTTTTAAATAAACTAACAATACCTAGAATATTTGGCCATAAGGATAAAAAATAGAGAGGCGGGGAATTTTATGAATAAAGAAATGTTGAATAATATATTAAAATTCTCTTTAGTTTTAGTGATAGTTGGTATGGTTGCCGGAGGTAGTTTATCTTTTGTTTATTTAAAAACAAAATCAAAGATAGAAGAACAACAAAAGAAGGAAGAATTGGCGGCTAAGAATGTAATTTTTAAAGATAAAGGGTATGTTTTTAAAAAAATAAAAAAAGAAGGAATTGAATATGAAGAAGTATATAAAAATGGGAAATTAGAAGGATATTTATTTAAAGCGTATGGCCCAGGATATTCATCAGTAATTGTTACTTTAGTAGGTGTTGATACAAATTTTAATATAAAGGGAATTGTTATTTTATCACAGGCAGAAACCCCGGGTCTTGGAGCAAGAATAAAAGAGGTTAAAAGTGATAAATATATTTTTAACTTTTGGAAAAAGAAAAGTGAAAACACAAAACCTTGGTTTGAAGAGCAATTTGAAGGGCTTAATGCTTTAAGTTTAAAGTTAATTAAGGGTGGAAAAGAATATAAAGATTTGGATGATAAAGCAAAAGAAAAGTTAAAAAAGAAAAATGAGATAACTGCTTTATCAGGAGCTACAATATCTTCAAATGCAGTATTAAGTAGTATTAAAGCTAAGGCTGATAGTTTGTATAAAATTTTGAAAAAGTAGAGGAATATACCATGGCAAAGATAAAAGAGTTAATAAAAGATGGTATTTGGAATAAAAATCCTGTTTTAGTTCAAGCAATAGGTCTTTGTCCAACATTAGCGGTAACAACATCCTTAAAAAATGGTTTTTATATGGGTGTAGCCTCTACTTTTGTTTTAGTAGGATCAAATGTTATAATCTCAATAATAAAATCTTTTATTCCTGCAAAGGTTAGAATACCAGTATATATAACAGTAATAGCCTCATTTGTAACATTAGTGCAACTTTTTGTATCTGCATATTTACCAGAACTTAATAAGACACTGGGGATTTTTATACCATTAATTGTTGTAAATTGTATAATTTTAGGGAGAGCTGAGGCTTTTGCTTCAAAAAATGGAGTTTTTGATTCTTTGATAGATGGAGTTTCTATGGGTATAGGTTTTACATTAGCACTTATGATAATGGCAGGTATAAGAGAATTTTTAGGTGCAAATAAACTATTTGACTTACTTGTAATACCGGGTTTTGAGCCTGCTGCAGCAATGATATTACCTGTTGGTGGATTTTTAACAATGGGTGTTCTTATTGCTATAATGAATTATATAAATATGAAAAAGAGGTAGATTAAATGGATTTGGGAACACTTCTTCAAATAACAATAGCGGCAATTTTTATAAATAATTTTGTTTTATCAAGATTTTTGGGATTATGTCCTTATTTTGGAGTTTCTAAACAGGTTGATAGTGCAATAGGGATGGGGCTTTCTGTAATATTTGTAATGACAATAGCAGCAACAGTTACATGGCCTATCTATTATTTTGTTTTAAAGCCTTTGGGAATAGATTTTCTTCAGACAATAGTTTTTATTTTAGTTATAGCTTCTTTAGTTCAATTGGTGGAGATGGTAATCCAAAAGGTTTCTCCTTCTTTATATGAATCATTAGGAATTTATCTTCCTCTTATAACAACAAATTGTGCTATATTGGGAGTGACTGTTTTAAATATAAGTGAGAGTTATAATTTTATAGAATCTGTAGTTAATGCCTTTGCTTCAGGTGTTGGTTTTACACTTGTTTTAATATTAATGTCAGGTATAAGAGTTAAATTAGAAGATACCCCATTACCAGAGTATATGAAGGGGCTACCGCTTGCTTTTTTTGTAGGAGCAGTAATGGCTTTAGCATTTATGGGATTTTCAGGTTTTAAGATTTAAAAAAAACAAGGTAGGGTAAATTATGAATATAATAGTATTATATTCAATTTTAACTTTAGCCATAATGGGACTAATAATAGGAATATTATTAGGTATAGCTAGTGAAATTTTTAAAGTTGAAGTTGATCCTAGAGTAGAAAATATAGAAGAAATTCTTCCAGGTTTAAATTGTGGAGCTTGTGGTTATCCTGGATGTTCAGGGTATGCAAAGGCTATAGTAAAAGGAGAAGCACCTATAAGTTTATGTACGCCTGGTGGTCCAGATGTTCAAGAAAAAATACAAAAAATAATGGAGGAAAATTCTTAATATGGCAAGTAAAAAAGTTGCTATAGTAAAGTGTGTCGGTGATAGAAGAGTAGCAAAAGAAAAATATGAATATTTAGGATATGAAAGTTGTGAAGCAGCTGTAATGCATTTTAATGGTCCAAAGGAATGTTATTTTGGATGTATAGGTTTGGGAGATTGTGTAGAAGCTTGTCCTTTTGATGCTATGTATATGAGTGAATTTGCTTTACCTGTTGTTATTGAGGATAAATGTATAGGTTGTGGAGAATGTGTAAAGGCATGTCCCAAGGGAATAATGGAGTTAATAGATAGGGATCAAAAAGTGTATGTCAAATGTTCTTCTCATGAACCAGCGAAGGTAACAAATCAGGTATGTAATAATGGGAAAAAAGGGGATGAAAAACTAGGTGGGTGTATTGCTTGTGGATTGTGTGAGAAAAATTGTCCTCACGATGCTATACATGTTATAGACAATCTTGCAGTTATTGATTATGAAAAATGTACTTCCTGTGGAATATGTGTGCAGAAATGTCCTACAAATGTAATAATAGATATGCTTCCTTCAAGACCAAAGGCTTATATTGGGCCTAATTGTGTTGGATGTGGTTTGTGTAAGAAGGTTTGTCCAACAAATGCTATAAGTGGAGAACTAAAGGAAAAACATGTTGTCGATCCAGATAAATGTATTGGTTGTGGGGAATGTATTGAAGCATGTCCTCCTAAGATAAAGGCTATATCTTTCATTGGAAGCTACGATGAAATAGATAAATAATTTATTATCTTTTTCTCCTTTATTTTTCTCTTTTTTTTTTTTATTTTCTATAACAAATCGTATTTAAGCGATTAATTAATTTGGTATTTTATGGAAAAAATTAATAAAATTTTAAAAAAGGAGATGCTATGAACATAAATAAAAGTATGTTTAGTTTTTATACTAATATTTCTTCTTTTATACTAATATTTCTTTTAAATTTAAATGTCTTCTTAAATGCGCAAACAGTACCTTTTCATGATAGACTTCATTATGATTCTTTGAATTTAGTTCCTAATAATATTAGGGTAAATCAAGTAGGGTATTTGCCTGATGATAGGGGTAAACGTGCTTTTGTAACTGCTTATGGAGATTATCAACCAAAAGAAGGGGATCCTTTTTATATTATTGATGCTTATACAAAAGAGGTGGTTTATGAGGGAAAACTTAAAGATTCGGGATATGATTTTTTTAGAGGTTCGTGGTATATTCAGGCTTATTATAATTCAATAACAGCTTGGGATCCACCTTATCCTTTAGTTGCTAATTATGGAGATGAACATATTTATTATGCAGAGTTTGGAGATTTTACTCAAGAAGGAACATTCCAGATTGTATGTAATGGAGATACCTCTTGGACTTTTAGAATAAGTAAATACTTATTTAATGATTTATTAAATACAGAACTTAAATTTTTAGCATTTCAAAGATGTGGTCCTGATCCTTCATGGGCGCATGGCCCTTGTCATACCCATGATGGGGATTATTTGGGAGAAGAGTTTGATGGTGCTTTAGTTGGCGGTTGGCATGACTGTGGAGATCATCCTAAATTTGCCTTAACTTTAAGTTATACAGCTTTTATGCTTTCGGTTTTATCTGCAGTTTTTGAGGATAAATTAAATGATCAATATAATGCAGCAATGAATGATACAATATTTACAGATGGTATTCCAGATTTAATGTATGAGGCTTATAGAGGGACACAGTATATATTAAGACTTCTTGAGGTTTCAAAAAAGAAAGGAATTTGGCCTGATGATATGTACCATACAGTAGGAGATGGAGATTATGATCATTCATGGTGGGGAAGGCCAGAATGGCAGGATCAAGTACCTCAAAGTCAAGGTGGAAGGCCAAGACCAGTAGTAGCAGGTGCAGGGGCTGAGGTTGCAGCAAAGTTCGGTGCAGCTCTTGCTTTCTTTGGAGGTGTTTGGAAAAAATATGATCCAGAATATGCCCAGAAATGTATTGATGCAGCAGAGGAACTTTATGAATATGCTAAAAATCATTTAAGTTCTCAAACAACTCATGGAGCTTACTATAGAAGTAATGGTAGATTTGATGATGAAATGGCAGCAATCACAGTAGGACTTTTATATGCAACAGGAGATGAGAAGTATAAATATGATCTATTAGAAAATACAGATTATGGTCGTGCTACTAGTTATGAGTGGAATGCTTATCTTTTTCCTGGGGGTTGGCTTGCTATGAATGGAGATGGAGGCTTTTATCCGGGAGGTTGGGTTCAAGATTGGGAAAATATCTATGCAATGGTTTTATATGCTTTTAAAAAGTTAATTCTTCCAGATATTGAAACAGCAAGAAAATATAATTTTACAGATGATGAATACAATAATTATTCTGTAAGAATAGCTTATGCATACTTAAAAAATCTTCAAGATGGGGGATTAATTGCTGATTATAGTGATCCTACAGCAGGTGCCACTACAATGGCTGAACCTTATAATTTACCTACATTTTCTATGGATTGGGGATTTAATAGATATAATTTAGGTATATCTATTGCTGGTTTTTTCTTTATTGATGCTTTTGAAGGACAGACATTTGCGGTTGTAGAAGACTTACAAAATACAAATGAATGTAGAGGTAAAACAGAAATAGATTTTAATGATTGGGCATGGTTAAGGAATTTTGCAGTAAGACATCTTGATTATATTTTAGGATTAAATCCATGGGATGTCTCTTTTGTTATGGGTGTTGGGACAAAAAATTTAAATCATCCTCATAATAGGACAGCCTCTGCTGAACTTTTAAATAATGCAGCTGAACCTTATGATTATACTCCACCTGTAGGAGCATTGATGGGTGGTGTAAATCCTTCAAGTACTAATGTATTGAAAGAGGATGCTCAGGATTATACAGTTGATGAAACATGTGTTGATTATTCTATGGTACTTCTTGGAATGACATTAACTCATGCAGTAAAACTTCCACCAGATACAATACCTCCAGGTATTAAAAATTTAAGATATACTCAAGTATCAGAAAATACAGAACTTATTTCATGGGAAACAACAGAATTATCAAAAGATACTCTATTCTTAGCAGCATCAAAAGAAATTTTAGAAGCCTATTTAAATGGAAATACAGCAGCAGGAGAATTTGTTTATAAGTTAGTTTCAAAAAAGGATGAAAATGCTATTAGTGACTTTCAATTTAACCATTTAGTTGAGGCAACACCCCTTGATATAGGTGTGACTTATTATTTTTATATAAAAGCGTATGATGTTAAAGGAAATGTTTTGGTAGATGATAATAACGGTCAATTTTATTCTTTTACTTTGACAGAATTTACAGGAGTAGAAATATCTGATGTTACAGTTTGTAATATAACAGCCCATTCAGCAACAGTTTTATGGATGACAAATGTACCAGCGGATTCTAAAGTAAGATATGGGACATCACCAGGTGTTTATACAGATTCTATTCTTTTTGATGATATAACAATACCAACAACATTTCATAGGGTAACACTTGAGAATTTACAGGCAAATACAACCTATTATTTTGAGGTAATAAGTGGAGATGCTAAAGCAACAGGTACTTTTACTACAGAGTTTGAGTATGCAAATATTCAGGTTTTGGGTGCTTTTACATCTTCTAATGTTTTGTGGCTTAAGATTGTAAATAAAGAAAATTTAACTAAATACGCAGGTCTAGAAGTTAGAGTTTATTTAGATAAAGTAACCTCAACAAGTACAACAGCAAATATATGGTTAAGTGAATTGTGGACAGGGGATAATTTAACGTCTCCTAGTGGTTCTTTAACTTTTGATTATTTAGGATTAAAAACAGATGAAAATGGATATAAGTATTTAAGTATTCAGATTTCAGATAAAGATACCCTCTATCCAACTGGTAAATTTGTTATGAAGATAGAATTTCAAAATACCACAGAAGAGGAATTAAGAGAAAGTTGGTCTTTAAGACCACATATTGACGAGGATCCATATCCTTATTATGAAGGAATAGGACCATCTGTTGATCCAACAACAGAACCTATTAGACAAGAGGGAGAGTGGGCTGGACTTCCAGCTTATTTAGAGGATCCTTATGTTGTTGTTTATAATCACGATGCACATATATATGGTTATTATCCAGAGTATGATTTTGAAAATGGAACTTTACATCAAGAATATGATATTACAATAAATGTAACTTCTCCATTAAATATAAATGAAAACAATTATGTTGTAATAACAGGTGATGATGAGACTTATACTTTAACTATAGAAGGTACAGTAACTGTAAAGGGTGAGGTTTCTGGATATGGAAGTGTTGATAGAATAATCATAAATGGGACAGAAACAGCAGATTTTCCAGCAGATAATAATGGTGAGAATGTACCATTTAC
>JAMORN010000282.1 GCA_027063545.1 bacterium
ATTAGAAGTTGAAAAAGACAAAATACCACCGGATGCAAGAGCAACAGCTGTAGACAGGGCTATAAGGGTTATAAGAAATCGTATAGATCAGTTCGGAGTTTCTGAACCTATTATTCAAAAACAAGGAGATTCAAGGATAATTGTAGAACTTCCAGGAATAAATAAGTTAGAAAGAGCTAAGGATATTATAGGTCAAACAGCTCTTTTAGAATTTAAACTCGTAGCTCCAACAGAAGATATAGAGGCTACTTTAAAGCGTATAGATTCTTATTTAAGAAATAAGATATATAAAATATTAGGAGAAAAGGATTCTATTGTAAAACAAGAAAGGGATTCTACTAAGGATACTATAAGCACAAATAATATATTAACAGAAAAGATTTTTGGATTAGAAAAGCAACAAGGTGAATCTTTAAGTGTAAAGACAAAGGTCTCAAAAAGTGTAATTGATTCTTTAAAAGCTATATTCCCTGATTTTGATAAACCATTTACTTCTTTATTGAATACATATGGAGGTAATTTATCAAATTTAGTTGTAGTAGAAGAGAATATACCAAAAGTTGATAAAATTATAAAATCAAAAGATATTAAAAATATTATACCTGGTAATTATGAATTTTTATGGGGAGAAGATAAAAAAGACCCAAATACAGGTAAAAAATACAGGTTCTTATACTTAGTAAAAAGAAGAGCTGAATTGACAGGTTCTGTTATAAAAAGTGCAAAAGCAGGTTTTTCTTCTTCTAACTTTTCAGGAAGTGAACCTATTGTATCTCTTACTATGAATTCTGAAGGTGCTAGAAAGTTTGCTAAGATAACAGGTCGGAATATAAAGAGACGTTTAGCTATTGTATTGGATAATAAAGTAATTATGGCTCCTGTTATACAGACTAAAATAACAGATGGAAGAGCACAAATCACAGGATTGAAAGATATAGAAGAAGCAAAAGATATAGCAATAGTGTTGGAAGCTGGAGCTTTACCAGCCCCTGTTAAGATAATAGAAGAAAGAGGGGTAGGAGCAACTTTGGGAGAAGATAGTATCCAAAAAGCAAAAATAACAGTTATTATTTCAATGTTATTGGTGGCTATATTTTTGATTTTCTATTATTCTACAGGAGGTGTTATTACAGTATTCTCTTTATTCCTAAATCTTATTTTGGTTCTTGGAACTTTAGCTATGTTTGATTTTACTTTAACTTTGCCAGGTATAGCTGGTATAGTGTTAACTATTGGTATGGCAGTAGATGCTAATGTGTTGATTTTTGAAAGAATAAGAGAAGAATTAAAAATAGGAAAAACATTAAAAAGTGCTATAGAAACTGGTTTTTCTAAGGCTCAAATAACAATTTTAGATGCAAATATTACAACTATATTTACAGCTATTATTCTTTATTATCTAGGTACAGGCCCTATTAGAGGGTTTGCATTAACTTTAATTATAGGTATTTTAGCTACTTTATTTGTATCTCTTGTTATTACTAAGTTAATATTTGATTGGTTAACAGATAAAGTTCCAAAATTAGTATCTGTTGGAAGATTAGCTATATTTAAGAATCCTAATTATAGTTTTATGAGAATAAAAAGAATACCTATTTCTATTTCATTAACTTTAATAGCAATAGGTATTCTATCTATGATAATAAGAGGATTTAACTTAGGTATAGATTTTAAAGGAGGACTTTTAGTGCAAGTAAGGTTTGCTAAAAATGTTTCAGAGGAAGAATTAAGAGGTATAATAAAATCATTAAATGTAGATAAGGTTGAAATAAAGAATTTAAAATCTAAACAGCCTAATACATCAGAATATTTAATTATTTTAGGTGTTAATGAAAAGAATGAGGCTTTATTAAAGAAATTTTATGAAACTTTTGCTAAGAAATATGGAAAGAATGGATTTGATGTTTTACGCCAAGAAATGGTGGGACCTAAAATAGGGAATGAATTAAAAAAGAGTGCTATTTTAAGTGTTTTATTTGCATTATTGGTAATTATATTATATCTATCATATAGATTTAGATTCTGGTATGGAGTTAGTGCTATTGTAGCTTTAGCTCATGATGTATTAATAACTGTTGGTATATTTTCTTTACTTCAAGCAGAGATGTCTTTAAGTGTTATAGCAGCTATTTTAACAATAGTAGGGTATTCTTTAAATGATACTATTGTTATATTTGATAGAATAAGAGAGAATATAAAATTAAAAAGAGGAAAACCTTTTGAAGAGATTTTAGATATAAGTATAAATGAAACATTATCTAGAACAATTATTACCTCATTAACAACATTGTTCACTATTGTGGCATTATTTTTCTTTGGACCTGAGACTATAAAGGGATTTTCTGGGGCTTTATTAATAGGTGTTATTGTTGGAACATATTCTTCAATTTACATAGCATCTCCAGCATTAGCATATTTTGTAAATAAATATAAAAGTAAATAATAAATACTTCAAAACCTCTCCCTTATTTTTTTAAGGGGGAGGAAGTTATATGATTAAAAAAGTTATTTTTTTCAATATTATTTTTTCTCTTTATTTATATTCAATAATTTACTCTCAAAATCAATATTACGATTTTTCAGTAGCTGTTATAAGATATTCTGGAGGAGGAGATTGGTACTCTTATCAGACATCTATGAAAAATTTGTTAAGGTATGTGAAAGAAGATTTAAAATTAAATACACCTGAGAGGGAGAAAGTTTTAAGATTAACAGATCCAGAATTGTATAGATATCCTTTTATTTTTATTACAGGTCATGGTAATATAAGATTTTCTGAAAGAGAAATTCAAATTTTAAGGAGATATCTTTTAGCAGGTGGTTTTTTATGGGCAGATGATGATTATGGAATGGATAAATCTTTTAGGCGAGAGATGAAGCGAGTTTTTCCAGAGTTAGATTTTATTAAGCTACCATCTAATCATAAAATTTTTAATTGTTTTTATAGACTAAAAGGATTACCTAAAATCCATAAGCATAATGGGAAACCACCTGAGGCTCTTGCGTTAAAATATAATGGCAGAATTTTAGTATTATATACCTATGAGTCAAATATAAGTGATGGATTAGATGATCCTGAAATTCACAATGATCCAGAGTATAAAAGAATTTTAGCGAAAAAAATGGCAATAAATATTGTCTATTACTTCTTTTATTATAATTATCCTAATAAGTATATAGATTTTTCAATTAAATAATTTCTGATAGATTTCATTATAGAGGAAAATTCTATATTAGTATGATTATTGTTATTACAGAATTTTAA
>JAMORN010000283.1 GCA_027063545.1 bacterium
AGTAAGACTAATATTCCTAATGGATAATAAAATAAATAGCGCTTCAATAATTTTGGTTCATCACATATTCTATAAAGCCATCTTAAATGATATCTATTAACCCAATCAGGATAGTATATTGTCTTTTTGGCAATCTGGTGTAAAAATCCCCCACAGGTATAACCTATACCATTCCATCCTATATTTTTTAAATCATAAAGAAATTTCTCTTGAAGTGGAGCTCCCATTCCACAAATAACTATATCTGGATTTAACTTTTTTATATTTATTAAAACTTTATTATACTCTTCTTTATTAATATATCCATCTCTATATCCTATTATATTTAAATTAGGGAATAACTTTTTAATATTACCTATTGCTTTAGATATTAATTCTGGTTTTGTCCCTATTATATATATTTTTTTATTTTCTTTAATCGCGTTCTCAAAAATCAAAGGTGCCATAGAAGATATATCAAAACTTTTTCTTTCAATTTTATAACCAAAAAGATTGAATATTTTCGTTATTAAAATTCCATCTGACCATATATTAAACTCTTTATAAATTCCTTCATTTTTTTTTGCTATTAAATAAGTATACGGATTAACATAAGTATATAACTTTTTGTTTGACTTTATAATATTTTCAATTATCACCTAATATAACCTCCTCAAATCTTTTTAAAATCTTTTCTCTAGAAAAATCTAACGCCCTATTAAAAGCATTTTCTTTATAATATTTGTATAATTTTTTATCTTCTAATAAACTAATAATTGCTTCTGCTAATTTTTTCTCAGCTTCTTCTTTATATAAAACTATATCTGGTGTTAATACACCCCATTTCCCATATATAATATTTTTCTCATCCTCTTTTATATCTTTCTCACATAAAATTTCTGCAGGGCCATATTTACAATTTGTTGATATAACAGGTGTTTTGCATATTAATGCTTCTACTATAGAATTTCCAAATCCCTCCCATAAAGAAGAAAAAACAAATAATTTACTTCTTGCTAAATATTTATATGGATTCTTTTTAAAACCCAATAAAATTATATAATTTTGTAAATTTAATTTTTCTATTTCTTCTTCTAATATTCTTCTTAATTCTCCTTCTCCTAAAATTACCAATCTAGCATTTGGTAATTTTTCTATTACATATTTAAAACTTCTTATTAAATAAATCTGGCCTTTTTGTTCTGTTAAACGTCCTATATTAATTATAATATCATGATTATTAAATAATTTATTTTCTCTTGGTTCTATATCTTCTTTTGCTTTTTCTTCAATAACCTTTATATCGTAGGGATTATAGATAGTTTCTAAAATATTTTCTTTTATATTAAAATTCTTTATTAAATCCTTTTTAATAGCATTGGATAATGTTATTATTTTTGAGGTTCTATTATAAAAGAAAGTAATTGCATTCTTTACAATAAAACGCTCTAAAAAATTTCTATTTCCATACTGATGAGTCAAATTATTTCTAACACTTATTATAACCTTAGAATCTCTAAAAAAACCAACTATTATATTAGCAATATTACTTCTTTCTAAAAAAGAAAAAATTATATCATATTTATCCTTCTTTGTATGCTCTAATATTTTTATTAAATAAGAAAACCAGGTATATATTTTTCCAATTAAGTTATACTTTTTTTCTATATCTAAATTTTTATAATTTAATCCATCAAGTTTATATAAATATTCAGATTTTATTTTATAATTAGGTATAATTGTTATGTAATTCCCTTTTTCTTTTAAATATCTAGCAATATTTAAAAGTATATTTTCAGCACCACCAGATTCTATAACATCAATTAGCATTAATATTTTTTTCATTACTCTCCTTCTCTTTTAAATTAATTTTCCTCAAAATATAAAAATAAAGTAAATAACCAACAAGTAAATAGAAAATAAAGGGACCTCTATAACTATCAACAAAAGAAATGGATAATCCAAAAATATAAAGGGCAAAAATCCAATATTTCATTGCTTTAGCTAAAGAAGATATATAAATATTATCTATATATAACGATTCAACCTTTTTACTCAAAAGCCAAACAAGAAATATTTGAGTATTATATATCATAAAGCCTAAAAATCCCCATTTAGCTAAGTAATATGCATATAAACTTTCCAAATGAAGGCCTTTAACAACATTAAAAATAAATTTATTTGATCCTGCTCCTAGCCAAAAATTTTTTTCTAAAATTTCTTTTGTTAATAAAAGTTCAGCAAATCTATGACCTGCCGAAGGATCATTAACTCCTTTTTCTAAAAGACTTTTAATATTATCTACTATTTTTTGAACAATTGTTATATCTATCCCTATATAAACAAAAAAAACTACAATAAGTGCAAATATAAAAATTAATTTTATAAAAAGTAATTTAACAACTTTTTGCCTTTCAAAAAGAAATAAAATCAACAGCACAATAATTATACCTCCTAATCCTGCTCGAGATCCAGATAATACTATAGAAAGAAATATTAAATCAACTAAAAGCATAAGTTTTGTTTTATTTTCTCCCGAATATTGAGTATAAAAAAATATTGCATATAATAATACAAATGTCATAAAAGCAGAAAAAGTATAAGCATATCCAAATGTTCCAGAAAATCTAAAATAATTTATTCCAAAATGTTGAGGTCTATAAGCTTTTACAAATAAATCTAATCCAGGAATAAAAACTAATATATTCATAAAAATTTGAATAAAAATTAAAATAAGAGAAAACTTTATAATTTCTTTAAAGTCTTCTTGTTTTACTGGGAATATAAAAGGAAAACTAGCAATAAAAGCGTAAATAAAAGGTCTAAAAAAATCTGCTATATCTCTTTTTATTATATAAGGTGTGTTTATTACAGTATCTAAAGAATAATACAAAAATAAAAATGAAGCGAAAAATAATACAATACTAAAAATCCTATATACTTTAATATTAAAATCTTGAAAAAATTTTAATCCGTATATAAAAAAAAGAAACGAAAATAATTGAAGATACATATAACTTTGACCTTTATATACAGAAAGATGTCCTGTAAAAAAAGGACATGCATAAAAGATTAAAAAGATAAAAAATTTATGTATTGTAAGATTTCTAATCTTCATGAAGACTTTTTATAAAATCATTTTTATATCTTATAAAAAATTCCTTAAAGTAAACTATAAAAAGAGATACTATTAATGATGCAAAAAAACCTAATATAACTATCAATTTTCTTTTGGGCCTTGATTTGGAAATAGGTAAATCAGGTG
>JAMORN010000284.1 GCA_027063545.1 bacterium
TACAAGTATATCTTCTTCTATTGATTATTTAGGATCTGTTATGAATCAAGTTATATTTTTCTCTTCTTTATTCTTAATATTTTTGCTAATAAGTGTAATACTTTTCTTTAGAGGATACATCCTTAAACCTCTTACACTTATAAAAGAAAAATTAGAAGATATTGCTTCTGGAGAGGGTGATTTAACTAAAAAACTTGATGTTATAAAAAATGATGAAATTGGAGAAATTGCTTATGCATTTAATAAATTTTTAGAAACTCTAAGATCTATTATCTCAAAAATTGTTGAACAAACTGGTATTATCAATAAAACTGTTACTAATACCAATATTCTTGCTGAAGATTTAAAAGAAACATCTACACAACTATCTAAAAATATAACTTCAGCATCACAAAAAATTGATAATATTGCTAATGATTTTACTGAGATACAAAAGTCCTCACACTATTCTATTCAAAAACTTAATGATCTAACATCTCTTATGGATGATTTTAAAACTAAGTTTACTCTTTTAGCTGAAAAACTTAATTCTAATGCTTTAAATTTAAACAAATTTATTACAAGATTTTCTAATTCTATGGAAGATTTAAAAAATATAGGTGAACAGGCTTATAGTACCAATAAAGAGGTTCAAAGTGCTAAAGATAAGGTTAACTATGTTAATAAAACAATTAATGAACTTAAAACCTCATCTGAGAAAATTGGAGAAATTGTAAGAATGATACAAAACATTGCTGAACAAACAAATATACTAGCTTTAAATGCAACTATTGAAGCAGCATCTGCTGGAGAAGCTGGTAAAGGATTCAGAGTTGTGGCTGATGAGATTAAAAATCTATCTAATCAAACAGCTGAGGCTGTAAGTGGTATTGATGACCTTGTTTCAGATATTCAAAAGAAAATATATGAAAATACAGAAAATATTAATGAAGTTAATAAAACTATAGAGGCAATAGCAGATATAATAAATCAATTAAGTACATATATTACCAATTTTAATGAAAGTATTATAAAAGAAATAGATTCTTTAAAGAATTCATCTAATGAATTATCTAAAACAACTGATGAGGTGGCTACTGCTAAAAAAGATGTAGAAGTTGCATATAGTAATGTTAAAACAGTTGGAAATGAGATAAGAGAAGTTATAAAAACAATTAACAAAGATGGTGAATTAATAAAAGATATAAATGAAAATGTTCAGGAAATTACAGAAGTAGCTAAAAATCTTGAGCAAAAAGCTAATAATCTGAAAGAACAAGCCTCTGAACTGGAAAATGCAACCACAGAACTTAAACAAAATACAGATAGATTTAAAGTATAATACAAATTGGAGGGAAGTTTTAAAAAGTCTTCCCTCCTCTCCTGGTATATATATTTTTTATCATAATAAAAATGTTCTATATGTTGGTAAAAGTAAAAATTTAAAAAATAGAGTTTCTTCATATTTTAGGCAAAATATAATAGATACGAATCCCAAAATTAAGGCAATTATAACCAAGGTTACTGATATTGAATATATCATAACAAATAATGAAATAGAAGCTCTTTTGCTTGAAGAAAATCTTATAAAAACTCTAAAACCTAAATATAATGTAGAATTAAAGGATGATAAAAGATATCCATTTATTGCTATAACTATTGGAGAAAAATATCCTAGAATCATCATAACAAGAAAAAAGATTCCTATAAAATCTTTATATTTTGGTCCCTATCCAAATGTTGGAAAATTAAAATCTATTCTTAAAGATATTCAATCTATATTTCCTTATAGACTATGTAACTACAACTTTGAAAAAAATAGACCTAATAGGGTATGTACAAATTATCATATAAAAAAATGTTTAGGAGTATGTCAGGAATATGTAACAGAAAAGGAATATAGAAAAAATATTATAGAACCTATAATAAAGATATTTGAAGGGAATTATGATATTTTAATTAAAAAATTAAAAGAACAAATGAATGAGTATGCAAAAAAACTAGAATTTGAGAAAGCAAAAGAAATTAGAGATAAAATATTTAAACTCCAAGAGTTATTCCTTGATCAAAAAATACATAATATCCAAGAAGAAGAATCCTTTGATATTATTACCTTTTATAATATCAATGATGTAATAACATTTATAAGTCTAAGAATAAAAAATGGAAAGCTAGTAGGAAGACTCTATAGCTCTTACCAAAAAATAATAGAAGATGACATATCTGAGTATTTAATAAAATTTCTATTTAAGTATTATTATCATCAAACAGATATAACTCCAGTTATATATATAGATAATGAATTAAAACATTTTATATACTCTATTAAAAATTTTTTCGCTACAATTGGAAACAAACTAGGAATATCTATAAAAATTGATTATACTCCCGAAAAATATAGGTCACTTTTAAAAATAGGAAAAGAAAATGCCAAAATTATAACCTATGATATAAATAAAAAACTAAAGGAAAATATAAATATCATGGAAAAAATTAAAAACTTTTTTGGTCTTCCTAAAATACCTAATATTATAGAAGGTTTTGATATTGCTCATATCCAAAATACATTTATTGTAGGAGCAAACATAAGATTTAAAAATGGTGAATTTGATAAATCTGGATATAGAAGATATAAAATTAATAAGGTATATGGTAATTCAGATTATCACTTTATGATGGAGATAATTGAAAGAAGACTAAAACATATAAATGAATGGGGATATCCTGATATTATACTAATAGACGGTGGTAAAGCTCAATTAAACGCTGTTTTAAAAATACTAGAAAATTATAATTATCCTATTTTCCCTATTGCTATTGCTAAAAAAGAAGAACTTTTATTCATACCAAATAAACAAAACCCAATTAAATTATCCAAAGATGATCCTATTTTATCCACATTTATAAAAATAAGAGATGAAGTCCACAGATTTGTAAATACATATCATACAAATCTTAGAGATAAAAAAATGATAGAATCATCTCTTCTTGAAATTAAAAACCTAGGAAAAAAAAGGCTAGAAAAACTTTTTAACTATTTTAAAACTTTAGATGAAATGAAAAAAGCCTCTATTAATGAATTTAAAAAAATTGGAATTCCTGAAAACGTAGCAAAAAAGATCAAAGAGAAAATTACTCAAGACGAAATTTAAATATTAAATTTGAAATAATAATATATTTTTTTCTATTCTCTATATAAGGCCTAAAACGCCATTTGAAGATCACCTTTTTTATTTCCTGAGAAAATCCC
>JAMORN010000285.1 GCA_027063545.1 bacterium
TCTCTCAGAAACATAAGGAAGTCCAGATCTTTCAGCCTCTTCTTTGATAATATATTTAGCTTGTTTTTTTGTTCCAACAAACATTATAATGCCACCAGATTTAGCCATATTATAAACCACATCGACAGCTTTTTGTAAATAAATCAATGTTTTTTTAACATCAATAATGTGAATACCATTTTTCTCAGTGTAAATAAAAGGCTTCATTTTAGGGTTCCATCTTTTGGTCTGATGACCGAAATGACATCCTGCTTCTAATAAATCATCAACACTGATTTCTAAGTTATACATTTTGAATAACCTCCCTCAAATTATAGTTTAACTTTTGGTTTAACTTCCTACCCACCATACCTACCACTTCATATAGAAGTGGCACCAAAAGTATAAGTGGGTAGTGCTTTTTCAGTCTATCTTTTAGATGATTGAAAACCTCTTCTAGCTTTAGCTCTTCCGTAGTGTTTTCTTTCAACTGTTCTAGGATCTCTTGTTAAGAATCCTTCTTCTCTTAATTTATCTCTAAAATCTTCAGATATTTGAGCTAACGCTCTAGCAATTCCATGTTTTGCTGCTTCAGCCTGTCCAGTTTCTCCGCCACCTTTAACAAATATTTTTATATCATATTTATTTCTAACGCCTAAGAATTCTAAAGGAGATACTAACATTTTTTGACGATATAAAGTAGGAATATATTCTTCAAGAGGTTGATCATTTACTGTTATTTTTCCATTTCCTTCTTGAAGATATACTCTTGCAACAGCTTCTTTTCTTCTTCCGGTTGCATAGTAGATTTGCCCCATATTTTTTCCTCCACTTATATTTTATTTAATTTTTATTTAAAATTTGCTAAATCTAAAATTTCTGGTTTTTGTGCAGCGTGTGGGTGTTTCTCGCCAGCATAAACAAATAATTTCTTTAACATTTTTCTTCCTAATTTATTTTTAGGTAACATTCCTCTTACAGCATTAATTACAGGAAATTCTGGTTGTTTTTCCATCATTTTTCTAAAAGAGATAATTTTCTCTCCCCCTAAATAACCTGAATGTCTAAAATATGTTTTTTGTTCCCACTTTCTTCCTGTTAATTTTATTTTATCTGCATTAATTACTATAACATAGTCTCCAGTATCTAAATATGGAGCATAATATGGTTTGTGTTTACCTTGTAATATTTTAGCTATCTTACTTGCAAGTCTTCCTAATGTTTGTCCTTTAGCATCAACTACATACCATTTACGAACAATATCCTTAGGTGTTGTTGTTTTTGTTTTCATATTTCCTCTCTCCTTAAGTTTTCTTATTTTTTCAGGTTAAATGATTATGAAAATCGACACTATATATTAATAAAACTTTTAGGTAAAAAATATTAAAAAAAAAGAAATTAGTCAAGAAAATTTTATTTAGTTTGAAAGAGATTAAATATTTTTATATTTTAACAAAAAAAATTAAATTAAAATTTTAATTATAAAAAGGAGATAAAAATGGCAAAAAAGGTTGTTTTAGCATATTCAGGTGGACTTGATACATCTGTTATAATGAAATGGTTACAAGATGTTTATGGTTATGAAGTTATAGCAATGATAGCAGATGTAGGACAGGATGAGGATTTAAAGAAAATAGAAGAAAAAGCGTATAAGACAGGAGCTACAAAGGTTTATGTTGAAGATTTAAGGGAGGAGTTTGTTAATAGTTATATTATACCAGCATTAAAAATAGGGGCTATTTATGAGGATAAATATTTACTGGGTACTTCTTTGGCTAGACCTTTGATTGCCAAAAGACAGATAGAGATAGCAAAAAAAGAGGGAGCAGAAGCAGTTGCTCATGGAGCTACAGGTAAAGGAAATGATCAAGTAAGATTTGAGCTTACTTACATGGCTATAGAGCCTTCTATTAAAGTAATAGCACCATGGAAGGATGAGAAATGGGATTTGACTTCTAGAGAGAAAATGATTGATTATGCTTTAAAAAACGGAATAGAAGTTCCTGTTACTAAAGAAAAAATATATTCAGAAGATGCTAATTTACTTCATATATCCCATGAAGGTGGAGAGTTAGAAGACCCTAAAAATGAACCTATGGATAGGGTCTTTACTTATTCTTTACCATTAGAGAAAGCTTCGGATACCCCAGAGTATGTAAAAATAGATTTTAAAGAAGGAATACCTATAAAATTAAATGATAAAACTCTATCGCCTCTTGAAATTTTGATGGAATTAAATAAAATTGGAGCAAAACATGGGATTGGACAAGTTGATATGGTAGAAAATAGACTTGTAGGTATGAAATCAAGGGGAGTTTATGAAACACCGGGTGGGACAATTCTTTATAAAGCTTATAGAGAAATAGAGGAATTAGTTTTTGATAGAGAAACTTCTCATTTTAAAAGAATTCTTTCTGATAAATATGCTGAACTAGTTTATTATGGATTATGGTTTACCCCTCTCAGAAAAGCTATAGAAGAATTTTTTGATTATCTTCATAAAAGAACCTCAGGATGGGTAAAGTTAAAACTCTATAAGGGTAATATTATTAGTGCAGGAAAAGATTCTAAAAATAGTCTATATATAGAAGATCTTGCTTCATTTGGAGAAACAGATCTTTATGACCATAAAGATGCTAAAGGCTTTATAAAATTATTTGGATTACCTTTAAAAGTTAGAGCTTTAAAAGGTATTGATTATGACGAATAGATTTGCCATTATAACAGCTTCAGGTATAGGAAAAAGATTTGGTGGAGAGATTCCTAAACAATTTGTAAAGGTAAAAAATAGAGAAATTATATTTCATACTTTAGATAAATTTATTCCTCTTTTAGATAATAAGTTTATAATAGAAATTGTAATTGTTGTGAATGAGAAGTTTTTAGATTTTGTTACAAAAAGAATATTTGATTTATATAATGAAGATATGTTATCAAAGATTAAAGTTATAAAGGGAGGAAAAGAAAGGTATCACTCTGTTTTTAATGGTCTTAAGTATCTTTATTATAAATATCAGAAAGGATTAGTTGCCGTTCATGATGGAGTTAGACCTTTAATCCCTACAGAATATATAAAAGAAGGATTTAATGAAGCAGAAAAGAATGGAAGTTGTGTTTTTTATTTTAATATAGAAGAAACATTAAGAAAAAAAGAAAATTCTCATTATATTACTGTCCCCCGAGATCTATATATAAAGATTCAAACCCCTCAAATATTTGAGTTATCTCGTCTCTAT
>JAMORN010000286.1 GCA_027063545.1 bacterium
TAAAAGAGTTATATTTTAATAAGATTTTAAATAAGAAGTTAAGAGTAGAAATATTAGAAGAAAAAGAGGATGAAAAATCACCACTTTCTCCGTATACAACAGATAGTCTTCTTCAAGATTCATTTTCAAAGTTAGGTTTATCAGTCCCTGAAACTATGAGACTTGCTCAAAATCTTTTTGAAGAAGGTCTTATAACTTATCATAGAACAGATTCAACAAGGGTTTCTGATACTGGAAAATATGTGGCTCAAAAATATTTAGAAGAAAACTATACTAAGGATTTATTCTATCCAAGAACCTGGGGGGAGACAGGAGCCCATGAATGTATAAGGCCAACCCGTCCTATAGATAAGGATGATTTATTTGTAATGATAAATTCTGGAGAATATAATATTACGGAAAAACATTTAAGATTATATGATCTTATTTTTAAAAGATTTATAGCCTCACAGACAAAAGCAGCAAAGGTTAAGATAATAAGATATTTATTTGATTTTATTGATGCTGGTATAAAAAAAGAAGAAGAGTTAATTTCTAATATTATAGAAAAAAACTTTACTTTATTTTGGGAGATTCCTTTTTATGATATAAAAAAGGGAGAATATATAGTTTATAGCAGTAAGAGTAAAAGTAAAAATGGAGATCTTCCTTCAGAGTATAGGGAAATCCCTTCAAAGATGCTTTATACAGAAGGAGAACTAATAAAAGAAATGAAAGAGAAGGGATTAGGAAGGCCATCAACATACGCTACTATAATTGAAAAGTTATATGATAGAGGTTATATAACAAGAAGAGGAAATTATATTTATGTAACAGAGTTAGGAGAAAGAATATATAATCATATTTTTACTAATTATAAGGATATATCTGAATTTGTTGAAGAGGATTATACAGCAGATTTAGAAGAATTAATGGATAAAGTTGAAGAAGGTAAAAGTAATTATCAAGAGATTATAAAAATGATTTTTGAAAATCTAACCAGTAAAATTGATAAAAAGGAGTTAGATGCTTATGTTGAAGAAGATTAGTGTTCATGATATAAAAGAGAATATTTTTGAATTGATAGGGGAAAGATGGGGTGTGGTTGCTGTTAAATCAAATGATGAGAAGAATGCAATGACTATAAGTTGGGGTCTTTTTGGGTATATATGGAATAAACCAGGTGTAGAGATTTTTATACATCCTTATAGATATACCCATAAGTTATTAGAAAATTCAGAGTATTTTACTATAAACTTTTTTTCAGCAGAGTATAAGGATAAAGTAATGTATTTTGGAACAGTTTCTGGAGAAGATGAGAATAAAATAGAAAAAAGTGGCTTATCAACTATTGAATTAGAAAATTATAATACATTTTGTTTTGAAGAAGCAAAATTAGTACTTATTTGTAAAAAACTATATATGGATACTTTTAAAAAAGATTTATTTTTATATAAAGAGGATTATATGGAAGATGAAGAACTTGGCATTTTACATAAATTCTATATTGGAGAAATTGTGGAGGTTTTATCTAGAGAATAAGAAAAGTATAAATTATGGAGTTCTTTTATTTTTTATTAGTTTTTTCTCTTTAATTATTACTAATAAAGATATAGGCTTAACGTGGGATGAAGAATATTATGTTCATCATTCAATTTTAATAGAAAATAGTATAAAGAGTTTAGATTTAGACTCTATAAAAAAGGCATTTTATTATGATAGACTAAGAAATTGTCATCCACCTTTTTATAAGATAAGTGGAATTATAATAGGCGAAACTTTAGGAAAGTTATTTTTTGATAATCCGTTATTCAAATTTAGAGTTTCTACTATTTTCTGGTCTAGTGTATTTATAATTTTTTTCTATTTTTATCTTTTATTAGCATATAAAGATCTAAAAGGTAAAGAACTATTTGCATTTATATCTTCTTTAATAATGCTATTTATTCCACGGTTCTTTGGTCATTATCATCTTTTAACCACTGATGCTTTAGTAATGATATTTGGTTTTATTTCAATGGTGTTATTTTATTTTTATGGACATAGAAATATTTTTTTAATTTTTTCATCTTTATTTTTAGGATTTTTACTAGCAACAAAGATTACAGGTATTTTAGTATTTCCAGTTTTGATAGTTTTAGGGTTATTAGAAGAGGATAAAAAATCTTATTATAAAAGATTTACTATTTATTTGTTTTTAGGAACTATATTTTTCATTTTATCAGATTTTTATTATCTACTAGATTTTAAAAGAGAATTAAAGTGGTATTTTTATACGGGATTTAAAAGAAATGAATTTACTTTAATTTCTACTTATTGGATGGGAAAGTTCTATTCTTATATCTATCCTCCTCGAATTTATTGGGAAAAATTATTCTATATGCTACCAGAAATAGTTATTATCTTTTTTATCTTAGGAGTATTATATATTTTATCTTTATATTATGTTAATATAAAAAAAACTTATTATAAATTTAATTATAAAGACATAAAAAAGCTAAACTTCGAATTTATAAGTTTTTTTTTACTTTCAGTTATTTTTTCTTTACCTAATATTCAAAAACATGATGGGATTCGTCTTTTTAGTCTTGGATGGCCTTATTTAGTTTTAATATCTATTAGAGGTGTTTATTTTTTAGGAAAAATTTTAGAGGATTTAAAGATAAAGGAAAGAACCTATTGGTTATATATAATATGTTTTTATTTTGTTCTTATAATTATGGATAATTTTACAATCTCACCTTATTATCTTTCATATTATAATGAATTTATTGGAGGATTAAGAGGAGCCCAAGAAAAAGGATGTCCTATTAGTTATTGGTATGATGCTTTAAATATTCAATTTTTAAGAGAAATTAAAAAGTTTATAGAAAAAAACGAACCAAAGGGAAGAGTTATAAGAGTTTTTTCATATCCTAATAGAGAAATTTTAATATATAATCAGTATCTTAAACTATTAACAGCGAAAAATATTATTACAACTTTTAAATTAGATAAAGCAGATTATATATTATATTTAAATAGGTATCCTAAAAAAGTAGAATTTTCATTTACACAAGGGACGGGTGTTATAAAAGATAATGTTCTAATAATAGGTTTTTTTAAAAATGAATAATTATATACTAAAGATTTTAATACCATTATGAAAATAAATAACATATATACTTATTCAATTTTTTTATTTTTAATATCTTTTATTTCATTATTTTCAACAATAAAAGATTATGGTTTTGTA
>JAMORN010000287.1 GCA_027063545.1 bacterium
TAGGTGATTTAGTAGGTTATGGTCCAGATCCAGATAAGGTAATAGATATTATTTTAAAAGAAGATATTCCTTCAATTATGGGTAATCATGATGAAGCTGTTATTGATATTCAAAAGTCAAATAGATTTAATGAATATGCAAAAAAAGCTGTTATTTATACATTATCAAAATTAACAGAGGAACATAAAAGTTTTCTAGAAAGTCTTCCTTTAAAATTAATAGAGGATAAGTTTTCAATGGTTCATGCAAGTTTTTACTATCCAGATTTTTGGAATTATGTAGATATGAGAAATGTTTATATTCAGTTTGAATATTTAGAGAATGATATTGGATTTATTGGTCATACTCATATACCAGCTGTTTATATAAAAAGTAAAAAAGAGGAAAAAATTTTTTTAGAATCCCCAAAGGAGAAGATTTATTTAGAAGATGATAAAAAGTATATTATTAATGTAGGCTCTGTTGGGCAACCCCGCGATGGAGACAAAAGAGCAAGTTTTGTTGTTTATGATGCTAAAGAAAATTGCATAGAATTTTATAGAGTTGAATATAATATTGAAAGAGTTTATGAAAAGATTAAAAAGAATAATTTACCAGATTTTTTAGGAAAAAGATTATTTGATGGGATTTAAAAGTTGGGGTTTATTTTTTATTTCTATAATATTTTTGGTTTTTTCTTTTAGTAATTCTGTTTATTCCCAAAACGACAGTACTATAGTTATAGATTTTAAAGAAAAATTATATTATTTATATTATCCACCTTTATTTTGGCAAAGTCCTATTGTTTTAAATGATAATTTTATAGATTATAGTTCCTTAAAGATATTTTATAATGGATATCCTTTAAAAAAGAATAAACACTTTTTTTATAATAAGGGCGAAAATTTTCTTTTTTTTAATATAAAGGTTAAACCTCAAGATAGTGTTCTTATATACTATAAGACATTAGGTGTAAATCTAAAAAGAATCTATACACTTCAAGACTCTATAATTTCTGATATTATGGCAGATTTAACTTTAAAAAGAATATTTGAGGATACAAGCAAAGAGAAAGATATAAAAAAAGATACAATAAACATTTCTGGATATAAAGGATTTTATGTAGATATAAATAATAATAACTTTTACATAAACCAAGACCTTGAACTTAAAATTAAAGGTAAAGCTTCAGATTCTATATATATAAATGGTTATATGTATCAAAGAAATCTATCAGACAATACTTATATTACTGAAGAACTTGAGGATATAGATAAACTATATTTTAACATATACACTTCTCAATGGAATATAATGTTTGGAGATATTTCAGTAAATAACTTAAATAATGACTATACGGATAAAAAACTTGATTACAGAGGAATAGAGCTTTCTTTAAACAAATTGTTTTTAAAAAATACGAAATTTTTAACACAAACAGGTTATGGATTTATCAATAAAAAATTAAATAGAAAAAAAATAGAGATATTTTATCCGATAAAAGGACCGTACTATCTAGATGAAGATAACTATATATACAAAATCAATGTATATTATAATGGAATAAAACTTAAGGAATATTCTGATTTTTATTTGAATAGAGAGGATAATTCTATATATCTAACAGATCAATTTAGATATTATCCTTATATTAATTTTATTGAGGTAGAATATTATACAATAAAAGATTATCAAGATAAATATAGAACATTTAAACTTAAAGTTTCTAAAAAATCTCGTTCAAATAAAGATATATATTTTATATGGGATAATTTTTATAATACTCCATTAGATTTTGAAAATCCTATTGTAGAGGTTTATTCTATTGATTCTTTAGATTATGGAGCATATATAAGGGAAGATAGCCATTTTAGATTTATTCCAAAGGATTCTTTGAATTTTTATCCGCCACCTTATTATAAACTAAGGTTTAAAAGAGTAGATTGGGGCGAGGGAGATTACATAATATCTGATTTTTTGTCTAATGGAGAGCCTATTTTTTCCTATTATATAGGTGGAAATTATATAATTGATTCTTCTTATATTTCAAAAAAAGATGATCATTATATAAATATAAAGGGATATTATACAGACAAAGATAGTATTGTATATTTAGTTTTAAATCCATCGTTAAAGTATAATAATGTAGATGAAAATAAGGCTTATGCTTTTATAGGAAATTTTTATACAGACATAAAAAAAAGAAAACTAAGAAAAAGATTAATGTTTGATAGAATACTTTTTAATATTTATCTAAATCTTCATGATAGTTTATATACTCCTATGTATGAGTTTGAAGATAAGAGTTTTTTATATAAAAATTGGAGGGTTGAGGAAGATGACTCCTTGTTTTTTTATAAAGATAGGTATTCTTTAAATGAAAAAAGTATGAGTTTTTTTCCAAGATTTAAGAATTTTGGTTATAGACTTTCTGCTGGAGACTACACAAAACATTTCTATCCAAATTTATTATACTCAATTTCTAAACTTGAGAATTCATTTTTTCTTTATTCATCTCTAAATAATGTTATATCTTTAAATATGTATAATTACGATTATAGTTTTTTTATATATAATAAAAAGCTTCAAGAATATTCTTTATCAGATACTTTAAAACTAAACAAGAATATGAAATTTAGTACAATACTAAAAAACACAAGAAAAACAAATTTTTTAGATGATAGTTTATTGTCAACAGATGTATTTTCTTTAGAGCTTACAAAAAAATCTAAAAAAGATGCTTTTAGAACATATTTAACCTATAAAAAAGAAACTCTTCAAGATCAAAAAGGAGATCTTCTATTTAAACTTGATTCATTAACCTCAATATTATCAGGATTATATTATAAAAAGAGTATAAATAAGATTGACTTTACAGTTTTTTTTGAAAGAAATTTATTGAAGATTTATACAAATTATTATAAAATTTATAATCTAAAAAGCACTCTATCAAATAATCAGTTTAATATGGAATATAAATATAATACTAACTTCTATTTGGTAAAAAGAGAAGTATATGTTTATGTTGGGAATCTTAGAGGAGATTGGGTATATGATTCACTTTCTTCGAACTATGTTTATGTAGGTGAATCTAAGGGGAATTATATAAAAGATTATATATATGATAGGACACTTGATAAATTTAGTTATAATAAGTCATTTTTGTTTAACTACCTTAATTATGAATTTTCTATAAGTCCATT
>JAMORN010000288.1 GCA_027063545.1 bacterium
TAATATTTTTAACTTCTTCCATCATCTCTTCATCAATATGAAGACGTCCAGCAGTGTCAACTATTACAAGATTATACCCCTTTTCTTTAGCTATAGATATGGCTTCTTTTGCTATATTAACAGGATTTTTCTTATCACCTGTATAAACTTCTACGCCTATAGAATTACCTATAGTTTGAAGCTGCTCTATAGCAGCTGGTCTATAGACATCACAGGCTACTAATAAAGGTCTTTTCCCTCTTTTTCTGTAGAATAGGGCTAATTTACCTGCAAGGGTAGTCTTTCCAGAACCTTGAAGACCAGCAAGAAGTATTATATTAGGGGTTTTACTGGAAAAAGGTACCTCTTTTGTTGTTTCTCCTAATATTTTTACAAGTTCATCATGTATAATCTTCACAAACATCTGGCCAGGAGTTATTGATTTAATAACTTCCTGACCAATAGCTTTTTCCTTAACCTCTTTTATAAATTCTTTTACAACTTTATAGTTAACATCTGCTTCCAAAAGAATAAATCTAATCTCTTTAACAATTTTATCAATATTATCTTCTGTAATTTTGCCTGTTCCTCTTAACTTTCTAAAAAGATTTTCAAATTTTTCTGTTAGATTATCAAACATATAAAATCCTCTTATTGCTTTTTATTATATTCCCAATCTAATTACTATACCATCGAAAAATAAAAAATTATTATAGTTTTTCCAAATTTAAATAAATAAAGATTTTATGGGTATAAAAATTTATTTTTAAGGAGGTATGGGAAAGATTGTAAAATTACCATCAGATGTTATAAATAAAATTGCTGCGGGAGAAGTAGTTGAATCTCCAGCTTCTGTTATTAAGGAATTAGTGGAGAATTCTTTAGATGCAGGGAGTACATATATTGAAGTAGCAATAAAAGAGGCGGGACTTAAAGAAATCCGTGTATTGGATAATGGTGAAGGTATATTAAAAGAAGATGTACCTTCAACTATAGAGAGACATGCCACAAGTAAAATAAAAAGTGAAGAGGATTTATATAGAATATATTCTTATGGATTTAGAGGCGAGGCATTAGCTTCTATATCTGCTGTTAGTAATTTTATAATAGAAACTCAACATATTTCTGAGGATCAGGGATTAAAAATTATAGCAAGTGGTGGAATTATTAGGTCTAAAGAAACAATTGTGAGAAATCATGGTACAGAGATTATAGTAAGGGATTTATTTTTTAATCAACCTGTTAGAAAAAAATTTCTTCCAACAATAAATACGTTAAACAATAGAATATTAGAAACATTTATTAAGTTAGCCTTACCTAATTTTAATGTACATTTTAGATTTATAAGAGATGGTAAAGAAATATATAATTTATCTCCCACTTATTCATATAAGGAAAGATTTTTTCAAATATATCCAGAATTTGATGAAAATGATTTTCTATTTTTAGAGATAGAGGAGGAATATTATAAGTTATATGCTATTTTATCCCATCCTAGATTAACAAAACCTAATAGAAAATATCAGTATATATTTGTAAATAAACGCTGGGTAGAGTATAAAAATTTAGGATTTATATTGAAAGAAAGTTATTTAAATATTATACCAGATAATCGTTATCCCATAGGTTATTTATTTTTACAATTACCCCCGGATTTCATAGAAGTTAATATCCATCCTACAAAAAAAGAAATAAAATTTTACAATGAGCCATCATTAATTAGATTTTTAATAAAAACAATAAAAAATTTTTTAAAAAATTCTGAAATTAAATTGGCAAAAGAGTATTTTGAGATTGCTGAAAACACAAATTATTTATTTGGAAGATTGAATACTCAACCTAAGGAATTTTTAATAGATGAAGGAGAGGATTCTCAAGCAGTTCAGCAATCTTTTATTAATTTATTATTTTCAGAGGATTCTTCGGGAAAAAGTAATGAAGATTCTTTGTTTGAAGAAAAGAATATAGAAAAAAACTCTCAAATAGAATATTCACCTAAATATTTTCAAATTTTTAACAAGTTTATAGTAACTACATTAAAGGATTCTGTTATATTTATTGATCAGCATGCTGCTCATGAAAGGGTATTATATGATGAAGCAATAAAGCAGGGAAAAAATCTTAAAATTCCTTCCAAATCTCTTCTTTTCCCAGAAACAATAGAATTATCAGCTATTCAATATGAGACAGCTATTGCAAATAAAGAATATTTAGAGAAAGTAGGTTTTTATTTTAGGGAATTTTCTGGGAATACAATAATTTTAGAGTCATGTCCTGAAGTAGTAAAGGTTAATAATGCAAAAAATGTTTTTTTAGATATGTTAGATGAGCTTGTATTACCTGAGTATGTTCATCTTGATCCTATGGAAAGAATAGTTAAAACCTACTCTTGTAAAGCAGCAATTAAATTTGGAGATGTATTAAGTATTAGAGAAATGGAAGAACTTGTTATTAGGCTTTTTTCAACTACCAATCCTAGTACATGTCCTCATGGAAGACCTATTATATATACTTTATCTCTAAGTGAGTTAGAAAAAAAATTTCATAGGTGATTAATACAATGATTATTCCTATATTAACAGGTCCTACAGCTTCAGGAAAGACTTATATTTCTATAGAAATAGCAAAAAATTTTAATTTAGAAATTATATCAGCAGATTCTAGACAAGTCTATAAATATTTAGATATTGGTACTGCTAAACCAACAAAAGTTCAACAAACTCAAGTAAAACATCATTTGATAGATTTTTTAGAGTTGGAAGAGAATTATTCTGCTGGTAGATGGCTTGAAGATGTAGATATAAAAATTAAAGAGATTTTTGATAGAGGAAAATATCCTTTTATTGTAGGAGGTACAGCCTTTTACATATATGTTTTAATTAATGGAATTTTTAAAGAACAGGGTAGTATTCCTCAGGAGTTAGTATATAATTTAAAGCTAGAATATGATAGAGACCCTAATGGTTTATATAATAAATTATTAGAAGTAGATAAGGAATGGGCTGAGATGATATTACCAACAGATAAACAGCGTATAGTAAGAGGACTAAGTTTTTTTCTTTATTACCAAAAGCCTTTATCAAAAGCTTTTAAAGAGGATATTTTTAAATTAAACTATGATTTTTTGTTATTTGTTTTAAAACCAGATAAAGATCTATTAAATACTAATATTGAAAGAAGAGTTTACGATATGAT
>JAMORN010000289.1 GCA_027063545.1 bacterium
AAATCCCATGGCAACATTGGGGACTTAATAAAGGTTTTAATTTAGTTGATCCTGAAACAGGAGAACCTTTACCAGGAATACTTGAAGCTTTAGGACTTCAATAAATAAAATTATCTCCCTCCCATTTGAAAATCATCTGAAAAGATGGGAGGGGGGTTATAATTATAACTTAAAAATCTCAAAAAACTTATCATCTATAAAATTTTTGTCTATAGCATCTGCTTTAACTAAATTATCAAAATAATTTTTTAAAAAATCAACAAGTTTATCTCCCTCTTCATATCTAAATCCTACTCTATCTAGAAATAACTCTATATTTGGTATAGGTTGTCTCATTATATCAAAGGAAAGTTTTGCTGCTTCCTTTTTGTTTTTCTTTACCCATTCCACTGCCTCCTTTAATTCTTCTAAAAATAATTTCACTAACTCTGGCTTTTCTCTTACCAACTCTCCTTTAAATAAAACTCCAGCATTAGGAAAACTTTCCATTTTAGTATCTATCTTTCTCCAAATATCAGCAAAAGATATAACTGAATATTTTTCTCCTCTATTTTCAAATACCTTTATAACAAAACTAGCCTCTGGCTCTCTTAGAATTGCTGTATCTATTTTTCTAAAAATTAAATCCTTCATTATCTCCTGAGGTCTTCCAAAAGGATTTCCATAAACAAATTTAAAATCATCAATACTTAATCCTAATGATTTTATCAAATACTTTGTTATCTTTGTTGGAGGTGCCTCTTCAAAAAGTGGAGTGTATATCTCTCTTCCTATTATATCTTCAAAACCTTTAGCTTCATATCCTCTTGTTATTAAATAAAAGTTATCCCAAACAAATACTGCAGGCATCTTTATATCTAAATCTTTAAGCCTTGGAGTTACCAATACTGCTGAAAAACTTATATCTGCCTTTTTATTTATTATCCATCCAAGGTGAGCTTCTGTTTCTTCCCAAACTTTAAGTCCTTTAAACTTAATCATTTTTCTTATACGCTCTGATTGTAAAAGTCTCATTATAATAGGATAAGCAATAGGGGTGGCTGATTGGATAACAAGTTCTTCTCTATCCTTTGAATCTTCTACATCCTCTACCTTTTTATAAAAATAAACCCAATATTCTCCTTTACTTTTTTCTTCAACCTCATGTTCAAATCCCATGCCAGATAACATATTTATAAGCGGCTGGGGATAAAAACGTTGAATTAGTATAAAACCACTTCCTTCCTCTATTTCATAAGCCTTTTTCATTATAACATCAAAAGGATCTGTTTTCATTTCTCTTCCATCAAGTTTTTCAAAAGTATCCTTTATATCCTTCCAATCAACAACTTTTTCATTCTCAAGTTGTTTTGCTTTTTCTTCTGCTTCTTCAAATAATTCATCTATAAATCTATTATGCTCTTCACTATCCTGAAGATCCTTTAAACATTCAGGGAATTTATCTTTTAATTTATCTTCTAAACCTAAAGCTTTATTTAACGTATGAAGAATTACGCATATACTTACCCCAGTAACTCTGGCAGCATCTCTAAAAGTTGCATATTTAGCTACAGTATTCCACATAACAGGATTATAGAGTCTTTTAAATTTGGGAGAAATCTTTACTAATGCCTCTTTTAACTCAGGATATTTTTCTAGAGTCTCTCTTACTTTTGAAGAAGCTAAAATTAAGTCCTTTTCTTCTTTTTCCTCTGCTTCTATTGCACCAACAGGACATATATCTTTAGCTTTTAGAGATTCTTTCAATTCTTCTTCATTTTCAGGTTGTTTAAAAACAAATGCTTTTTGAGTTTTTTCATCTATTTTAAAATTATTTTCTGCTGCAAATACACATGCTCTACATCCTATACATTTATCATTTACAAAAAATTCTGGTTTTTTCATGGTTATCTTCCTTTTTTATCATTTTTATCATCGTTTTTATGATATTAAAATAAAAAATTTTTATAAAAAAATCAAATAGAAAATTTAGAATAGTTTAACTTTTATTTAATTAGAACCATTATATTCAAGAAGTTTTGACACTACAAAACTTCCTGATTCTGAGAGTTTACCACCCCAAACTTCACCTGGTAAAAGAAGTGCTGATGTTTCATTTACATTTGAATATGACCAATTACACCAACTTATTTGTTTTTCTTCTAAAAACCTCAGCCATTTTTCACTTTCATCTAAATCAATGGTTCCATCCCCTGTTGCTTCAGTAGTTCCCCATTCTGTTACAAATACGGGGATTCTTAAAGAAGCATACCATAAATTTCTTTGAATTTGTGAATCAAATTTATGGGTTGCAGCATAAAAATGAAAGGCGTACATAATATTTGAATATCCATCTATAGGATCATCTGCTGCCTCATTAATATTTTGGTTCCATGAAGGAGTCCCCACTATTATTATATTATTCGGATCTATACTTCTTATTGTTTTTATCATCTCCTCTGCATAAGCCTTTATTGTAACCCAATCTTCATCATCTGGCTCATTATAAATCTCGTATAAAATGTTTGGATATTCCTTATACTTCTCAGCTATATAAGTAAAAAACTCTTTTGCCTCATCTATATGATCCGGTGCATTATGATCATGCCAATCAACAATTACATAAATACCTAAATCTATACATGCTTGTATTACACTATCTGCTAAACTCTTATTAAACTCTGGATCATTTAAATAACCTCCTAACTCAACTCCTATAGCTGCTCTTATAACATTAGCTCCATAATACTCTTTTGCATACTTTATAGCTTCTTTATTGTAAAAAGCATATCCCCATTGACTCCAATATAAACTAAGACCTCGCAAAACTACAACATTTCCATCTTTATCTAACAATTTATTTCCTTCAACTTTCAGTGGCCCATAAGAAGCAGCCCAATCTTTCTGGATAACAATAATCTCTTCGTTCCTATCCCAAGTACACCCATAAAAGATTATTATTGAGAAAAACAGAATAATTATTATAAAAAAAATCCTTTTATTTAAAAAGTTCATAAATCTCACTTACATCCTCTCTAATTAATTGTTTAACCTGACCAAATGGATAATACTCTTCTAATGTATCTAAGATCTCATTCTTTGCCTTATCAACATCTATCTCTTTATACTCTGATAACCTAATAGGAGCTCCAAGACCTTTAAAAAATGCCTCAAGTA
>JAMORN010000290.1 GCA_027063545.1 bacterium
GCAAATATTTCTTATATAAAATTTAGAAATAAATCCCTCCAAATAAGGAGGGATTTATTTTTATTTATTCTTTCTTTCATATAATAATTTAGCTGCTAAATCATCTGCCTTTTCTTTAGATAATAACTTTTCTACAATTTTCAAAGCAAATTCCATAGCAGTAGCCGGACCTCTAGATGTAAGTATATTTTCTGATTCTGCTACAATATCTTTTACATAAACACTATCTTTAAAAACTTCTTCAAATCCCGGATATGCTGTAACTACTTTATTTTTAACTACTCCAGCCTTTGCTAAAACTGTTGGAGCTGCACAAATTGCTCCTATAGGTTTCTTTTTTTGTTCAAAGTACTTCAGTAATTCTATTACTTTATCATTCTTTTTTAAATTTTCTGTCCCTACAGCTCCTCCTGGTAATACAACCATATCATAATCCTCTGGATTTATCTCAGAAATCTTCTTATCACTTTTTACAAAAATACCATGACCACCTTCAACAAGCTCCTTATCTTCTACAGAGATACCATCTACTTCAATTTCAGCCCTTCTTAATATATCCCAAATTGTTATACACTCTATTTCTTCAAATCCTGTTGCTAAAAGTAATGCTACCTTCATAGACAACCCTCCTTTTTTTATTATGTTAATTTTCTATACAGGTAAATCTTTTTTATCATACTTTATATTAACATCACTATATACCTTTTTTATAGCCTTCAATTTTCTAAAATCTGGTTGTATTTTAAAACCTAATCCAAAAGTATATTCTTTATCTCCGGTATTTAATTTTATAAGAACATCCTTTCCAAATTTAGCATCATCTACTTTAAGGTCTTTTAATAAATTTATTATACTATTTATTTGGATAGATAATTCATTTTTTAAATCTATTTCTATATTAACTTTATCTAAAAACCTATCTTTTATATCCTTAATATTCTTACTATCACGTAAATCAAAAATCTCTCTTACATAAATAACAGGAGTATCAGAATCTAACCTTAAATAGCCATAAAATCCTAAAAGATCAGCTAACTCAATAATTACTTTAGGTCTTTTAGAAGTCTTAATATCTAATAATCTATCTGGATAATATTTTTTTACAAAATTATAGTATACTCTATCCTTAAATCTAACCTCTCCTTCTCCTTCAAAACTTTCAATTCTTAAAACAAAATTAATATTATCATTTCTCTTTTCTGCTTTTATAGCCAATACTGTTCCTATACATAATACATCAATAAAATTACTTTCACTGTTTTTATACTTATCCTTTAAAAATTCAAACTCCTCTTCAGAAAACTTAAAATTAACGATCATACCCGCTTCTTCTCTTACTTTATCTAACGGATTACCACTTACAAAAAATCCTATAAGATCAATTTCTGATGATAATCTATCTTTTAAAGATAGTTCATTTTCGGGTTCATCTAATTCTAAAAATATTTCTTCATTCTCTATTTGATTATTATCTCCTGAAGCAAATAAACTTACAAGTCCCATCTCTTTATTTTTCTTTAAGGTAGAAGCATAATTTAATACCTTATCTATATTTGCTAACATCTTTTCTCTTTTTTCACCTAAACTATCTAAAGCACCAGATTTTATTAGATTTTCTAAAACATTTTTATTTAAAGGAACTCTTTTAACAAAATCTATGAAATCTTTAAATGGCCCTCCTGAATTTCTCTCTTCAATAATTCCCCTCACATTTGCTTCCCCAATATTTTTAATAGCTGCTAATCCTAAATAAATTTTATCATCTACAATCTTAAAATCAATATCACTAATATTAATATTAGGAGGCATAATCTTTATTCTTTTCTTTTTAGCTTCTTTTATAAAGAATCTAATTTTATCAGCATCTTTTTCTGTTGATAAGATTGCTGTAAAATACTCAATTGGATAATTGGCTTTTAAATAAGCTGTTTGATAAGCTAACCATGCATAAGCAGCAGCATGAGATTTATTAAATCCATAGGAAGCAAATTTTTCCATTAATTTAAATATTGCCTCTGCAACATCCTTATCTATTCCATTTGCTATTGCTCCCTCTATAAACTCCTTACCTAACTTTTCCATTTCTTTAACTTTCTTTTTAGCCATAGCCCTTCTTAATAAATCAGCTTTACCCAACGAAAATCCAGCTAAATCCTGAGCTATTTTCATAACCTGCTCTTGATATACTATAATACCATAAGTTTCTTCTAAAATAGGTTTCAGCTTTGGGTGTAGATACTCTATAGGTTCTCTGCCATGTTTTCTATTAATAAAAGAAGGTATATTATCCATAGGACCTGGTCTATATAAAGCATTCATAGCTATTAAATCTTCTAATCTATTTGGTTTCAACTCTTTTAAATATTTTCTCATTCCTAAAGATTCAAATTGAAATACAGCCACAGTATCGCCGTTTTGGAATAATTTCCAAGTTTTTTTATCATCTAAAGGAATATTTTCTATGTCTATCTTTTTTCCTTTATTCTCTTCTATAAGTTCTAATGTTTTATAGATCTGAGTTAAAGTTCTGAGACCTAAAAAGTCCATTTTTAATAATCCAGCTGCCTCAATATAATTCTTATCATATTGTGTAGCCACAACATCTTTTACAGTACATATAGGTACATAATCACTTACCTTCCCCGGAGCTATTATAACACCTGCTGCATGCAGTGAAAGCTGTCTGATTGGACCTTTATATTTTCTTGAATATTCCATTACTTTCATTATTTTTTCAGGATCTGCAAAATCTTCTATAGCCTCTTTAAATTCTTCTGTACTTATAACAAAACCAATTACATCATCATTAGCTTTGTATTCTTCATACTTTTCAGGATATTTTTTTGCTAAATCCTTTAATAAAGAATCATAAATCTTTGTTAATCTATCTGTTTCTGAAGGTGTTACTTCAAAAAATCTAGCAACATCTCTTATAGCTGCTTTTTCTTTAATAATAGAAAATGTAACTATTTGAGCAATTGATTCGCTACCATACCTTTGTTTAACATATTCAATAACCTTATCTCTCTTTGTATCACCAAAATCAATATCTATATCAGGCATTGAAACTCTTTCTGGATTCAAAAATCTTTCAAATAATAAATTATACTTTAATGGATCTATATTTGTTATACCTAAGGCATAAGCAACTAAGGA
>JAMORN010000291.1 GCA_027063545.1 bacterium
GAGATGATATTTTTTCTATTCTGATAGCAAATATTAGAAGGGCAGAGGAATCTCTTAGGGTTTTAGAAGAATTAATAAAATTAAAATCTCCAGAAATTTCTTTAGAAATAAAAAATAAAAGATATATTTTATACAATATAGAAAAACAAATTTTTTTAAGTTATAAAAAGAATTATGAAAAAAATTAATAGAGGGAAAAAATTATCAAATAAAACTCATCAAAAAAATTTTTATAGGGAAATAACAGGATTATTTTTATTATTCTTTAATATAATGCTCTTTTTATCATATCTTAGTTTTTGGGGGGTTTTTGGGGAAAGAGAAGATAATACCCCATCAAAATTTTTATTAACCCATCATAAAAATATTTTAGGTAATTTAGGCGATTTTTTAAATTGGGTTTTTATTAACCTATTTGGAAAATATATGTCTTTTTTCGTTATAGTTTTATTTTTCGTGGCAAGCTATAATATAATAAAGAATAAAAAAATAGATTACGTTTTAAGAAAAATTATCTACTTTACTCTTTTAATAATTTTAGGTTGTGTGATTTTTTCTATCCCTATTTTAAGGGTAGAGAAGACAATCTCTTTTGATGAGGGAGGAGGTTTTATTGGACATTTTATAGTAGATAATTTTTTAAGATTTTTATTTGGAAGAGAAATATTTGGAGCCTATCTTTTTATTGTCTTTCTTATTTTAATATGGCTTGTAGTGGGGACTTCATGGAGTTTTCAAAATGCTTTTATTAAAATAGAGGAATTTGTAAAGAATAGTTATGAAAAAATAAAATCCGTTCTTTTTTTTATTATTGATAAAATAGCAACATCAGGATATAATTTTGGAAGAACAATAGTTGCAGATTATTTTGATATGAAATATCCAAAACTTCCTTTTAAAAAGATAAAAGCATACTCGAAAAATAGTTATGATAATACTAACAATAATAAAAGTAATTTAGATAAGATTATAGTTAAACTTGAGGATATAGCCAATAAAATAGAAATAGAACAAATAGAAAATAAAGAAAAAAAGAAGATAGAAATAGAAAAGGATTTAATAAAAGAGACAATTGAAGAGAATTTTGATGATCAACCTATTGATGATTTTCAACTCAATAAAAAAGATTTTAAGAAAATAGATGAGATAGAAGAAAAAGAGGAAGAATATTATGAATTTCCAAAATTAGACTTATTAAATGAGCCTAAAAGAACAAATAAAATATCTCAGGAAGAACTAAAGGAAAATGGATATAAAATTTTAGAAAAATTAAAACACTTTAAAATAGAAGGAGAACTTGTTGGTATTATACCGGGTCCTATTATTACTAGATATGAAATAAGGTTAGCTCCAACAATTCCTGCTTCAAGAGTGAAGAGACTAGAAAATGATATAGCAATGGCTCTAGAAGCTGAATCTGTTAGAATTATTGCCCCAATTCCCGGAAGGAATGCTATAGGAATAGAAGTTCCTAATAAAAAGAGGGAGATGGTATATTTCAAAGAAATAATAGATACTCCAGATTTTAAAAGTAGTAAATATAAACTACCGTTTGCTGTTGGTAAAAGAATAGATGGAAAACCTGTTGTTGTAGATTTAACAGAAATGCCCCATCTTCTAATAGGAGGACAAACAGGAGCTGGAAAATCTGTAGGTCTTAATACTATAATAATGTCAGTATTATATTCAAAAACACCTTGGGAAGCAAGGTTAATTTTAATTGATCCTAAAAAGGTAGAATTTAGCATATATAGAGATATTCCCCATCTTTTATTTCCTGTTGTTACAGAGGCAAAGGATGCTTTGGCTGCTTTAGAATTTGTTGTTGATGAAATGGATTCTAGATATAGAATATTATCTAAAGTAAATGTGAGAAATATTGATAGTTTTAATGAAAAAGCTCAAAAAGGATTATATAAAGATAATAAGGATGTCCCTAAGATATATAAGGAAAGGATGCCATATATAGTTGTTATAATAGATGAATTGGCTGATTTAATGTTGTTATCTAAAAAAGAAGTTGAAGCATCGATTCAAAGGATAGCTCAACTAGCAAGAGCTGTTGGTATACATTTAGTTGTAGCTACCCAAAGGCCATCTGTAGATGTTATTACAGGGGTGATAAAGGCTAATCTGCCTTCAAGAATAGCTTTTAGAACAGCAACAGCTACAGATTCTAGGACTATTTTAGACCAGATTGGCGCAGAGAAGCTTTTAGGAAAAGGAGATATGCTTTTTTATAAAACAGGAGCTTTTGGTATAGAAAGAATTCATGGAGCTTTTATTTCTGAGAGAGAAGCAGAAGAGGTTGTTAAATTTATCTCTCAGAAAAGTTATAATATATTTAAAATAGAAGAAATTCCGGAAGAATATTATAATAATAAAGAAGATTCAGGTTCTTCTAAAGGTGGAATACTAACGTCAAGAGACGAATTGTTAGAAGAGGTTGCTAGAGAAGTTATAACATCAGGACAGGCTTCTGCTACTTTTATTCAGAGAAGATTTAGTTTAGGGTTTGCAAGAGCTGCAAAAATTTTAGATCAGTTAGAAATGCTTGGAATAGTAGGTCCATCTAAAGGCCCTAAACCTAGAGATATTCTTGTAGATCCAAGTTTTATTGATAGCGAGGAGTGGAAGAGTATTTTTCAATAAAATTTTTAAAGATCTTCAAGTTCTCTCCGATATATTTTAATAGGAAGAAATAGGAAATATAAGTAAAATTTAAAGGGAGCTCCCTTTAAAACAAGGAAGTAAAATCAAATTTAAACAAGGAGGTACAAGATGCGTATCAATCACAACATCCCATCAATAGGCGCACAAAATGCATTATATTTCAGCACCTACCAAATGCAAAAATCAATTGAAAAGTTATCAACAGGATTAAGAATTAACAGAGCAAGTGATGATGCTGCAGGACTTGCCGTGTCTGAAAACTTAAGAGCAAGAATTCGTGGTTACAAAATGGCTGACAGGAACTCTCAAGATGGTATTTCTGCGCTTCAAATAGCAGAAGGAGCATTGAATGAAGTATCTTCTATTCTTCAAAGAATGAGAGAGTTAGCAGTAGAAGCAGCAACAGATACATTGACAGATACAGATAGAGGATACTTAAATCAAGAGTTTATAGAATTGAAGTCAGAAATAGACAGAATAGT
>JAMORN010000292.1 GCA_027063545.1 bacterium
ACAACTATATTAATAATTATAATAGCATATCTAAGTACCAATATGACAATAAAATTTCAAATAACAATAATGATTATTATAATTCTATCTCTAATATCATTCTATTTAACACCTAGCAATTTTTTAGAAATAAATAAAGTAAATCTATGGAGTTCTCCAGAAGAAGGATATACCTTTTGGAAAGTATATTCTATATTCTTTCCTGCTGTTACAGGTATTTTAGCAGGGGCTAGTTTATCTGGAGATTTAAAAAACCCTAGAGAAAATATACCTAAAGGAACATTATGGGCTATAGGAATTACCTTTATTATATATGTATCTCTTGCTGTTATGTTTGCATTTACTTCTACAAGAGAAGAATTACTAACAAATACAACAATTATTATAGATAAAGCAAGAATTCCTGCTTTAGTTATAGCTGGTATAATGGGAGCAACAATCTCTTCTGCAATCGGTAGTATTCTAAGTGCTCCTAGGGTCTTACAAGCAATGGCTGAAGATAAAATTATACCTTTTTCAAATTTCTTTTCAAATAAAAGTAAAAGTGGAGAACCTAGAAATGCTATAGTTTTCACAGGTCTTATTGTTATTATTACTTTAATCTTAGGAAAATTAAATTCTATAGCTACAATTATAACAATGTTTTTTCTTATTACCTATGGTATGTTAAATATAATTGTTTTTATAGAAGAATATTTAGATTTAATCACATACAGGCCTTCAATAAAAGTACCTAAATATATTTCTTTATTTGGTGCTATAGCTTGTTTTTCAACAATGTTTTTAATTAATAATATATTTAGTATTATTGCTTTAATTTCCATTATTGTTATATATATATACCTTCTAAAAAAAGAAAAAAGGCTTATGGATACTGATATAAGAAGCGGTATTATACATGCCCTAGCAGAAAAATCATCACAATTGGCAAAAAATATAGAAAAAACAAAAGTAGTATGGACACCTAATGTTTTAATTGTCGGTGACCATGAATATTTTAAAAATTGCATTGATAAAGATAGAAGAATACTTGTTGATATATTTGGGGGAAAAAAAACTAATATATTTATGTTTGATTTTAATGAAAAAAAAGATGATAAAATAGTAAATGATTTAAAAAATTATTTTCCAGAATTTAATATAATCCCATATGGATGTTCTCTAAACTCTTCTCTTGAATTTGGTACTGAAACTGTTTTAACAATATTAGATTCCATTTTATATAAACCTAACATACTATTTATTAACTTATGTGATAATAAAAAAGAAAAAATAGAAAAATGGAATAATATAATAAAGATAACAAAACATCATAAATTAGGAATTGTAATATATAAAAAATATGATTTATCAAATAAAGAAAAAGTTGAAAATAACAATTACAATATGGAAGATAACAACATAAACTTATGGCTTAGAGACAGAACTCCAAATAAACATTTAGCTATATTATTATCTATAATGATTGTTGAATCTAAGCTTAATAAACAAGATAAACTACAATTAAATCTAATAACTGTGGAAGAAAAAGAAGAAGATTTTGATAAAGGAGAAGAGTTTTTAAATTCTTTAATAGAAGAAGCCAGATTACCTTCTTCTACAACAAAAAGAGTTATTATTGGTAACTTTAAAGAAGCTTTAGAAAAAGCACCACCTGCTAAATTTAATATTTTTGGATTAAACTCATATAAAATAGATGATATAATATTTAAAATATCTGACATTGTAAAAACAGATGTATTATTCATGAAAGATTCTGGTCAAGAAGATGCATTCATTTAATCTACTTATTTTAATTTATAAATAAAAAATTGGGCGGTACAGGATTCGAACCTGTGACCTCTTCCCTGTCAAGAAAGCGCTCTTACCAACTGAGCTAACCGCCCAAAAACTACTTAAATTCTTTAATATATCTAATTACTCCTCTTTCTGAAGAAAGAATAAAATCTGAAATAAGTTGAGCGTATTTGTTATTTTTATATTTCTCTTTTATGATCTCTGCTGCTTTTCTTAAAGGAACCTTTAAATCAACATAAAGTTCATCATACAACTTTGAAATAAAATGAATATCCTCTTTACTAAAATTTAGTCTTCTAAGCTTCTCTATATTTATATGATGAAATACTAAAGGATCATCTGCTGCCAACGCAAAAGGCGGAATATCTTTATTAACCTTACTACCTCCCTGAATAAAAGAATAGGCTCCTATTTTAGAAAATTGATGAACTATTACAAATCCTGATAAAGTAGCATGATCCCCTACTTTACAATGTCCTGCTAAGGTTGCATTATTTGACATTATAACATAATCACCTAAAACACAATCATGGGCAATATGAACATATTCTAACAAAAGACAATTTTTACCTATGATTGTTTTAATATTTTCAGAAGTCCCTCTATTTATTGTAACAAATTCTCTTATAATAGTATTATCTCCTATTTCTAAATAAGTCTCCTCTCCCCTATATTTTAAATCTTGAGGATCAGTTCCCAAAACTGCAAATGGAAAAATCTTTACATTATTTCCTATTTTAGTATTTCTCTCTATATATACATGATGACCTATTTTTACATTATCCCCTATTTCAACATTATTACCTATTATAGAATAAGCTCCTATTGATACATTTTTGCCTATCTTTACATTTTCTGATATTACTGCTGTAGGGTGAATTCCTTTTTCAACTACAGGTTCCATAAACTACTCCAATATATAAAACTATTTTTTTCTAAAAGTAGCCATCATTTCTGCTTCTGCAACCAATTCACCATCAACAAATGCTCTTCCTTTTGTTTTAGCAATAAGACCTTTAACCTTTTCAACTTCTATTTCATAAATTAAAGTATCACCAGGGATAACAGGTTTTCTCCATTTTACTTTATCTACACTCATAAAATATATCACATAATCTTCTATATTATCAACTAAACTTGCAAGTAATACTCCTGAAGCTTGTGCCATCCCCTCTACTATTAAAACACCAGGCATAATAGGATGTCCTGGAAAATGCCCTTGAAAAAATGGTTCATTAATTGTAACATTTTTTAATGCCTTAATATACTTTCCTTCTTCCATCTCAAGTACTCTATCAACCAATAAAAATGGATATCTATGAGGTAAATGATTCATTATTTCAATTAT
>JAMORN010000293.1 GCA_027063545.1 bacterium
CTGTTAATAATATTAGAACTGGAGGTGAAAATATGAAAAAGATAGGGTTAATTTTATTATTAGTAGTTGGATTATATATTTATACAAAAGCAGATATTTTAATTGATAATTTTGAAGATGGAGATAATCAGACATTATTAGGTAGTCAAATAGGAGAAGGGTATTGGTTTGGATATACAGATAAGAATGATAATGGGAATTCTACAATAACTCCAGATGTGACAGAGCCAGGAAGTTTTAGTGATGCTATATCAGATGATGCAGGTTATAATGGTAAGGGAGTACATGTAACATTTAATTTAGGTGATGCAATTCAATATCCATATGCAGCTATAGGTTTTAATATAGGAGAAGAGGGCGAGTATTATGATTTAAGTAAAATGGAGAGTTTTGAGTTTTGGGCAAAGGGTAGTGGAGAGATTTATGTATGTTTTAAGACATATGCAACAGATAATACAGGGACATGGGGTGATATGATATATGATTTAGTTTTACCATCTACATGGACAAAAATAATTATCACACCAAATGATATAGTACCAGAGCCATGGAGCGAAGATGAGAGTGAAGGTTATACATGGAGTAGCGATGGGGTAGGAAATAAGGTAACAGCAATACATTTTAAAGCAAAAGGAAATGCAGGGGATCAAATAGATCTTTATTTAGATGAAATAAATCTTCTAGGTGTTACAATAGAAGATCTTACAGGTTCATCTACAACAGATTCTACAGGAGATACTACTTCTACAGAAGACGATAATACAACAGCAAGTTCTGATACTTTATGGATAGATGATTTTGAGGATGGGGATAATCAGACATTATTGGGAGCACAGATAGGAGGTGGATATTGGTATGGGTATACAGATAAGAATGATAATGGGAATTCTACAATAATTCCAGATGTAACAGATAATTTTACAAGAGCAATATCTTCAGATGGTGGATATAATGGAAATGGAGTTCATGTAACATTTGATTTAGGAGATGGATATGATTATCCATATGCAGCGATAGGGTTTAATATAGGAGAAGAGGATGAGTATTATGATTTAAGCAAGATGGAAAGTTTTGAGTTTTGGGCTAAAGGAAGTGGTGAGATATATGTATGTTTTAAGACTTATGCAACAGATAATACAGGAACATGGGGAGATATGATATATGATTTAGTTTTACCATCTACATGGACAAAAATAATTATCACACCAAATGATATAGAGCCAGAGCCATATAGTGATGATGAGCAAGCGGGTTATACATGGAGTAGTGATGGGGTAGGGAATAAGGTAACAGCAATACATTTTAAGGCAAAAGGAAATGCAGGGGATCAAATAGATCTTTATTTAGATGAAATAAAGATGTTAGGTGTATCACCTGAGGATTTAGGTATTGCAACAAAAGTTAAGGAAAATGTTGTTAGTAAGAGTGTTATTTCTCTTTCAGAAGCTACTCCAAATCCATTTAATCCTATAACAAATATTAAATTTACTGTTATCCCTGGTAAGAAAGCTAGTTTAAAGATTTACGATGCTGTAGGTAATTTAGTTAAGGTATTATATAATGGTATACCAATAAAATCTGAATATAACATTAAATGGGATGGAACAGATAGTCAAGGTAATAAAGTTCCAAGTGGAGTATATTTCTATAGATTATCTCAAAATGGAGTTGTTTTAACCAAATCTGTAGTATTCATGAAATAGAAATGGACTTTTTAAATAATTATCTAGAAGCCCTTCCTTCAATTTCTTGAGGGAAGAGCTTTTTTATTTTATTTTTATTGCATGGATATTTTAGAGAAGATTTTTTCTAATACTAAATTGAAGTTAGAGGAGAAAAAAAAAGTTATTCCTTATAAGGATCTAGAAAAAAAAGAGAGAAAAAGGGAGTATTTTTCTTTTAAAGATAGTCTTCAAAAAAAGGATCAAATAATAAATCTTATAGCAGAGATAAAAAAAGCTTCTCCTTCCAAGGGACTTATAAGAGAAGATTTTAATATAGAGAAAATTGCTTATTGTTATAATAAAAGTTCATTTGTTAAGGCTGTTTCTATTTTAACAGAAGAGGATTATTTTTTAGGAAGTATTAAATATTTATCCTTAGGAGGAGAAATTTTAAAAAAGCCTATATTAAGAAAGGATTTTATTTGTGATGAATATCAAATACTTGAGGCTTATGTATATGGAGCAGATGCTATTTTATTGATTTCTACTTATTTAAAAAAGAATGAATTAGAAAGACTATATTATTTTGCTAGGGATTTAGGATTAGATGTACTATGTGAGGTTCATGATGAAAAAGATTTAGATAAATCATTAGAGGTTGGTGTTGATATTGTTGGTATAAATAATAGGGATTTAAAAACTTTTAGGGTTGATTTAAAAACCTCTTTAAAGTTAGTAAAATATATACCAGATGACAAGGTAAGGGTGAGTGAAAGTGGTATTTTTACATATAATGATATAAAACTATTAAGCGAAGCTGGATTTAATGCAATTTTAGTAGGCGAGTCTATTATGAGAGAAAATGATATAGAGGGTAAGATAAATGAGTTATTTGGTATTTCGTAAGGTTTGTGGAATTACAAATTTAGAGGATGCAAAATTTATATCTGAAACAAATTTTTTTACTCATATAGGTTTTATTTTTTATGATAAATCTCCAAGAAATGTAGATTTAATAGAGTTAAATTCAATATTTGAAACTATAGCTTATTATTCAATAAAAAAAGTAGCTGTAGTAGTAAATCCAACACAGGAGCTAATAGATAAGATATTAGATTTCCCTTTTGATTTTATTCAGTTTCATGGAATTGAGGATTCAAAGTTTGTAGAAACTATTTCAGAGAAAAAGATGATTCCATATATAAAGGTTTTTCACAAAGATAAAATGAGATTAGATGATTTAAAAGAATATAAGAATGCTTATGCTTTTTTAATTGATGCTTCAAAAGGTGATAAATGGGGTGGAACTGGAGAGGTTTCTGATTGGGGATTAATAGATGAGTTGAAAAAAATAAAGAATGAGATTATTGTTGCCGGAGGTTTAGGTCTTAATAATTTAGATAATCTTTTATCAAAGTATAAAGAAAAGATTTGGGGTATAGACTTAAATAGTGGTGTAGAAGAGAAACCAGGAAA
>JAMORN010000294.1 GCA_027063545.1 bacterium
CTATAATTATGAAAGGATTAATTATAGGTTTTTAAATTACAATAATCTTTTTGTAAATTTAGATGATAATAATTGGGATAGTACAAGAATGGATTTATCTTCTATATATAATACAACATTTTATATAGATTTTTCTAATTTTAGTTTTGATTCAACTTATAATATAAAGAAGGTTGAATTTTACATTTATTCTCATATAAAAGATATAGAACCAAAATATGAAGATTTAATAGATACTTTAACTGTAAGCTTTAAAGGGGTATATTCTGTAAATTATGTTAATATTTTATGGCGAGATTCTATATATACTGAATGGACTTCTTGGGCTGTTAATGCTATAAAGAAAAAAGAAAGTATATTACTATATCCTTATTTTACAAAGAGATTTTTATATACCATAGAAATAGATTCTATAAAAATAAAACTGGATTTAGCTTATTATGAATAGAATAGGTAAAATTATACTAATTTTAAGTATTTTATTTATATCTAATTTTTCTTATGGAAGCAGTTTGCTTTATATAAACTCGAAATTTCCATTAGAGCTTAATACAACTACGGACTTATATTCTAGGAGTCAGGATCCTCTATTAGTTGTAAAAAGAGAAGATGGTAATTATATAAATAATCCAGCATTAATAGCATCACAAAATAAGGTTAGTTTTAAATATAGTTTTATTAATAATATAACTTTTTATAATTTCAATAATTATAGTCTTACAAGTTTCAACTATAAGTTATATAATGATATGATAAATATTACTCTTCCAGTAAAATATATAGGAGTATTAAGCTTTAACTTCTATTTACCTTATCAGAATAATGTATCGATAAAAGACACTATTTTATCGCAAAGTATATATTTAAATGGTAGTTTGGCAAGATTAAATTTTTTATTAGCAAAAACTTATAAAAATTTTTCTCTGGGATTAGAGACGGGAAAATATATTGGTAGTTATAATACTGATGTATTTTATATAAGTAAAGATTCTTCCTTTTGGGCAGCAAGATACACAGAAGAAAACTTTTTTGATAAAAATTATAATAGAATAGATTTTTTAAAAATAGGAGTTTTTTATAAGTTTAAAACCAAATTATATTTGGGAGGTTATTACAATAAAGATTTCGATCAACAGATAATAAAAACAATATATAGATCCTCTTTGAGTTATTATGGTACTGATATATCAACATTTTTTTCTAGAGATACTTCTATAATAAAATTCAACAATACTTATTCATTTGGTATAGGTTACAATATATCAGATGATATGTTTTTTACGATATCAGGTATATATAAAGGAATTATATCTGAAGGTAAATATTCAAGATTAGGAATAGGTTATTCAGTGGGAAAAAAGTTAGAAGAAAAAGGAAATATAAGTTTAGGTTTTTTGTATAACAATATTAAAAATTATGGGCTTGATATAAATGAGTATTCAGCTATATTAGGGCGTAGTTTCCCTTTTGGAAGAAATAGGTCCAGAGTAGATTTATCTATAGGAGCTTTGTATAGAATAGATAAAAATTATAATAAAGAAATGAAGATTTTTACTTCTGTAGGTATTGTTGGTTTTGATAAATGGGGAAGATAAAGAGAAGACCAACAAGAGTAGTATATGTTGGTGATGTTGGTATAGGTGGAGATAATAGGATAGTTATTCAGTCAATGACCAATACTCCCACAAAGGATGTTTCTAAAACTCTTAATCAAATAAATAAACTTTATGAATCAGGATGCGAAATAGTTAGAGTTGCTGTTCCTGATGATGATTCGTTATATGCTTTAAAAGACATATGTAAAAATTCTCCAATTCCTGTAGTTGCAGATATTCACTTTAATTATAAATATGCTATAAAGGCTATAGATTTTGGTATTAGTAAACTTAGAATAAATCCAGGGAATATAGGCGAGATATGGAAGGTAAAAGAGGTTGTAAAAGCAGCTAAAGAAAAAAGAGTTCCTATAAGAATAGGAGTAAATGCCGGCTCTTTAGAAAAGGATATTTTACAGAAATATGGTCATCCAACCCCGGAAGCTATGGTTGAAAGTGCTTTAAGACATGTACAAATTTTAGAAGATTTAGATTTTTACGATATAGTAATATCTTTGAAAGCCTCAGATATATTAACTACTATAGAAGCATATAAACTTATGGCTCGAAAAAGGGATTATCCATTACATATAGGTATTACTGAGGCTGGGACGATTTTTTCAGGTGCTGTAAGAAGTGCTGTGGGATTAGGTATATTACTTTATGAAGGTATAGGTGATACAATAAGAGTTTCTTTAACAGGTGATCCTGTGGAAGAAATAAAAACAGCTTTTCTAATTTTAGAAGGGTTGGGTTTAAGAGAGGATTTTGTTAGAGTTATTTCTTGTCCTACATGTGCAAGAGCAGAGATTAATGTGGAGGATTTAGCAAAAAAGGTAGAAAATGCGCTTATTGGATTTAGAAAAAATTTACATGTTGCTGTTATGGGTTGTGCGGTGAATGGTCCAGGTGAGGCTAGAGAGGCGGATTATGGAATAGCAGGTGGAAAGGGAGAGGGATTAATTTTTAAAAAAGGAAAAATTATAGGTAAATATAAAGAGGGTGAACTGGTCGAAAGATTACTTGAAGTAATAAAAAAAGATAAAGATAATGGATAATAAAAAAGATAAATTAGATGAACAATTAAGAGAACGACTTCTTAAAGAATTAAAATTTAAAGTAGAACATGCTTTTTCTTTAACTCAAGAAGGATATTTATTATCTGATATTCAAATGATAGATTATCTTCTTTATTTAACACTTACAAAATTTTCCCGAGAGGAGAAGAATTATAATATATGAAGGTTTTGGTAATAATGTTGAATAATCCGGGTGATATAGTAATGGCAACAAGTGTAGTTAATAGATTAATAAATGAAGCTCATGATGTTAGTTTTTTAATTAGCGAAGAAAATAGAGAGATTTTTGAGAATAGAAATAATAGTTTTAATTTACTTTTATATCCAAGAATAACAATAAAGAGTAGATTTTATAATGATAACTATTTACCTAAAGATATATTGAATGATTTTATTTTTTCTTTAAAAAGAGAGAATTTCGATTTTATTTTAAATTATTACCAAGGTAATGAAAGTTC
>JAMORN010000295.1 GCA_027063545.1 bacterium
CTTTGAAATAGCAAAAGAATATATATTGAAATCTCTTACAAAGAGTGATGATGGTTTTATATCTAAGTATCTTAATAGAAAAATATCAATTTTTATATCTAAATACATAGCTTTAAATGATAATATAACACCAAATTTAATTACTATATTTACTACTTTATTAGGATTCTTTTCTTCTTTACTGATAATAAATAAAAATATAGTAATAGGAGGAATTATAGCCCAATTAGCTTCTATTTTAGATGGTTGTGATGGAGAGGTAGCCAGAATAAATAGAAGAAGTTCTTTAAAGGGGGCTATATTAGATAGTATATTAGATAGATATGTAGATATCGCTTTATGGAGTAGTTTATATGTCTATATATATTTAAATTATGGTTTTAAACTGATAGATATATTATCTTTAATATTAATATTGTCTATTAATATTATGATAAGTTATTCCTATCATCTTACTAAAATAAGGATAAGATATTTTTCAAGGGATATAAGAATATTCGTTTTTATGCTTATAACTTTTTTAATGGAGTTTTTTAATATATTATATATAAGATATTTTCTTCTAATGTTGGGTGTAATAGGACATATATTTCTTTTAATTCATATTTTAATATATTTTAAAAATAAATAATTTAGTTTAATCTAAGGTTTTAATTTATTATATTTAATAATTATATCAAGGAGTAGAGGTATGCAACTTCCTTCATATAAAAAGAAAAGAAGAATTAAATTAAAAGTTTGTCATTTTGAGGGTTGTGGTAGAGAATTTTGGGGTCATCCTATTGCTAAATATTGTCCTGAACATAGTGATATAAAAGAAAGATTAAAAAAGAAAAAAGAGTTAGAGGCAAGAGAAAGGCAAGATGAACATCAAGAGGATGAAAATAATCAATTTTTTAAACATGATTATGAAGAGCCAACAGTGGTGGAATTTACCTGTGCATTAGAAGGCTGTAATAATAAATTTAAAGTAACTTTATTCCCTAAACAATATATATATCCCAAATATTGTGAAGAGCATAGAAACCCTTATAGAAGAAAGTTATTTTTAGAAGAATTAAAAAAGAGAAAAGATGCACAAAACAATAAATAATTAGGTTAATAAAGGAGAGGATTTTTGACAATTAGATTAACTAAGGATATAAAGTATATAGAAAACAAATGTAAAAAAGTAAGAAAGTTAATAATAGATAGTTTATATAAAGCTAAAAGTGGTCATACAGGTGGAAGTCTATCCTCTGTGGAAATTGTTACAACAATTTTTACTGCCTTTTTAAGATTTGATCCAGATGATCCTTTTAAGAGAGAAAGGGATAAATTTATTTTATCCAAAGGGCATGCTGCACCGGTTTTATATGTAAATTTAGCTTTAAATGGATTTTTTAATATTTTTGAGCTTAATACTCTACGTTTTAATAATACCCGCTTACAGGGACATCCTTCAAGAGAGAAATTACCTTGTATAGACGCTTCAACAGGTTCTTTAGGCCAAGGATTTTCTATAGCTGTGGGTTATGCTTTAGCTGATAAAATAGATAAATTAGATTATTATACTTATGTTGTTTTAGGGGATGGTGAAATTCAGGAAGGTCAAATTTGGGAAGCGGCTATGAGTGCCAGTCATTATAAGTTAGATAATATAATTGCATTTTTAGATCATAATAAACTTCAAATTGATGGAGAAATAAAGAATGTAATGAATGTATTACCAATAAAAGAAAAATTTGAGGCTTTTGGTTGGGATGTTATAGAAATAGATGGCCATAATATAAGTGAAATGATAAAAGCTATTGAGAGAGCTTTTAATATAAAAGAAAAACCTCATTTGATTGTAGCCCATACTATAAAGGGAAAAGGGGTAGATTTTATTGAAAATAAAGTAAAATGGCATGGTATAGCCCCTAATAAAGAAGAATATTATAATGCGATTAAACAATTAGGAGATATATAGAATATGAAGCCAATTCCTACACGATTAGCTTATGGTCAGACTTTAGTAAAATTAGGTCGTGAATTTGATAATATTATAGTTATGGATGCTGATTTATCAAATTCTACACAGACATCCCTATTTGCAAAGGAATTTCCAGATAGATTTATTAATGTTGGAATAGCAGAGCAGAATTTAATGGGAGTGGCTTCAGGATTGGCTTTATCTGGCAAGGTAGTTTTTGCTTCCAGTTTTGCTATATTTGCAACAGGTAGAACTTGGGAGCAGATAAGAAATAGTATAGCTTATATGAATTTAAATGTAAAAATAGCAGCTACTCATTCTGGATTATCTGTTGGGCCAGATGGAGCTAGTCATCAAGCCCTTGAGGATTTAGCTTTAATGAGGGTTATTCCTAATATGGTTGTTCTCTCTCCAGCTGATGTATATCAGACGGAAAAGGCTATTTACGCTGCTTATAGATATAATGGGCCTGTATATATAAGATTGGGTAGAGCACCTTATCCTATAGTGACAACACCTGATATGGATTTTGAAATAGGAAAGGATATAATTTTAAAAGAGGGGCGTGATGGTACTATATTTGCTACAGGTCTAACTGTTGGAGAAGCTTTAAAAGCAGCAGAGGTCCTTGAAGAGAAAGGTTTTAATCCTAGAGTAGTTAATATTGCTTCAATAAAGCCATTAGACAAAGAGTTAATATTAAAATGTGCTAAAGAGACAGGCTTTTTTATAACAGTTGAAGAGCATCAGAGAATAGGTGGGATGGGTTCAGCAATTGCTGAGTTTATAGTTGAGATATATCCTATTCCTATAAAAATTATGGGAATAGATGATTCTTTTGGGGAAACTGGAACTCCAGATTTTCTTTTAAAGAAATATAGAATAGATAGTGAAAGTATTGTAGAAGAATATCTTAGTTTTATAAAAAAAATAAAAGTTGGAGAATAGATTATGGAAGTCTATTTAGCTGGTTGTAATATTGATTATGAGGTGATAAAAGAAATAAAAAATCATAAAGATTTTAAAGATAGAGAAGATATTACTCCTGAGACATTATCTGCATCCTACGCAAGAATATCTAGAGATCCTAGATCGGTTAATATTTTGAGAGAGGTTGCTAGAAAAGAAGTAGAAAAGGCTAGAAAATCTAATGAGAATATTATTTTTGGGTTGGGGC
>JAMORN010000296.1 GCA_027063545.1 bacterium
TTTCTTATAAATCCGACAGTATCAGTAAATAAAGCATATGAATCATCTGGAAGCTTAACCTTTCTTGTTGTTGCATCTAAAGTAGCAAATAGTTTATTTTCAACCAAAACATCACTATGGGATAATAAATTAAGTAAGGAACTTTTTCCAACATTTGTATACCCTACAATACTTATTTTAAATAGATTATCTCTTTTTTGTCGTTGAATAATCCTTGTTTTTTCTATTTCTTTTAATTTTTTCTTTAAATCTGATATTCTCTTCTTTATCCTTCTCCTATCTACTTCTAATTTTGTTTCTCCTGGACCTCTTGTCCCAATTCCTCCTTGCTGTTGCATAAACTCTTTACCACGACCAACTAATCTAGGCAAAAGATATTCTAATTGTGCCAATTCCACCTGTATTTTCGCGATATTTGTCCTAGCATGCATTGCAAAAATATCTAAAATAAGTCCTGTCCTATCAATTACTTTTACATTAAATATATCTTCAAGATTTGTAGTCTGAGAAGGGGTTAAATCATCATCAAATATAACAAGATTTATATTATGACTTTCTATAAATTCCTTTAGCTTTAAAGCAAAACCCTTACCTATAAAATAAGCTGGATCAATTTTATCTCTCTTTTGAATAAATTTATTTATAACTTCAGCACCAGCTGTATAAGAAAGGGCTTCTAATTCAGATAAAAATTCTTCTATCTTTTCCTCACCTATATAAGGCAACTTTACCCCAACTAAAATTGCCCTTTCTTTATCTATAGCATATTGTATTTTATTCATAATTAAATTATCTTTAATAATAAAATTTTTAAATAAGGTTCTTTTATGAAAAAAATAAATATTTATATTCTTTTTTTCATTGTTTTATTTTTGCCTATTAATGTAATGCCTTCTGAAACTTTTATTGAATATAATCAAATAATTATTAATTGGTTCAAAGCAATAAAGAATATCTATTATACAAATTTAAATATAGATACTAACAGTTTTGGTAATATTGAAAAAATAATGAATAAATGTAATGATGACGAAAATAATGTATATAATTATCATAAAATATCAAAACAAAAATTTTATGGAGTAAACTTTATAATTGGAGGTAGTTATAATTATCCTATTGTTGATATAAATCCGTTAAATTATTCTACAATAAATTATATTGGTATCTCTGTTGATGTACTAAAAAATGGAATATTTTCGTATGATAAAAAACTAGATTATGATAAAATAAATTTGCAACTTATTCAATATAAAATAAAGACAATAAAAAAAATAGAAAGAAATATATGCTTTATAGAAGAGGTTTATTCTAATATCTCTAGAGAATATCTAAAATTTAATCAAATTTATTTGAATTTTCTAGATACAATAACTACTATATATAACTTTTTTTATGAAAATAGATTAATCTCAAAGTCAAAATATTTAAATATTCAAAAAAGATATAAAAATATAAAAACTTTATCTTTATTATATTCTCAAATATTTAATAATAAAGATGAGGAAACTCTTTATTTGCCTTTATTTTATTTAAATAAAGATAAAATACTAAATACTATTATCGCGGATACTATGGTTTATTTTTATACCAAAAGAATGTTAGAATTTAAAAATAACTCTAAATTTTACAATAGAACTACTTTAACCCTATATAGTAAACTTAAAGTATATGATAATATTATAAATAATACAAATTTAGAAATAGGATTTAATTTTAAATATCCTCTTTATGACTATTATAATATGAATGAAATTTATAAAACCATAATAGAGGATGAAAAAATATTAAATATCATAAGAACAAAACAAAAAATAATAATTTTACTGAAAGAATTTGAAATAAATAAACAAAAAATTATAGATTATATATACGACCAATATTTAATATTAGATCAATTAGAAGGATATGTAGAGCTTATAAAAAATGGTAAAATAGAGTTTTCTAGTATAGATAAGATTATAAAATTAATATCTAATTTCTTTGACGATCAACAGAATATTATAAAGTTAAAGCAATCTCAATATTTAATTTTAGGAAAAATACTAGAAATAACAAAAAGTAATGAAATAAATAGCTTTGTAGGTCCATATAATCTAAAATTATATAATAAAGGAAATTTTAAATATCTCAATAAAATTAAAAAAAATAATAGTAATGATATTATTTTATCTTTATATTTATGGTCCAGCGGAATAAATAATTTATCTACAAATGAAATTGAAAAAACTATAAATAAATATAAAAATATAAAAAAGGTTCTTATAAGTTATTCTTCTAAAATTAATAAAGTAAAATTGGATTCTCTTTTATCTTTCTTTATGAAAAGAGATATAAATGTATATATCTTAATTAGCAATAATAATTATATAAATATAGATAAAAAAGAAATAAAGAATAAAATCCAAAAAAGAATATTAGATATTTTAAAACTAAAGAGAAAATATTCTAATATAAAAGGAATACATTTAGATATAGAACCTCATATGATTGATAAAAAATGGCGTAATAATAAAAAACTTATGGATAATTATATTAAAATGCTTAAGTTTTTTTATGAGAATAAAAAAGATTTAAAATTGGAGGCTGCTATAGGATATTTTTATCCAAAAAAATTGGAATATAATATTTACAAATACTCTGATATGGTTTATATTATGATATATAATATATTTGATATAAATAAATTTGCTGATAAACTAAAAGAGGAATTAGATATATCTAGAAGTAAAACAACAATTGTATTAAGAGCAACTGATTTTCCTAACAAAAAAATATTATTCAATTTAATTAATAAACTAAAAAGTTCCTTAAATATTGACAATTTTGCTATCCATAACTTTAGAGAATTCGTAAAGCTTAAAGACTATGAAGTTAAGAAATAAAAAATCAATTATCAGACTTTCTGATCCACAGGATATATATAAAAAGAATATTAATATAGGAAAATATATTTACTATCTCATTTTAATAGCAATAATATATTATCTAGTAAATCTATTATTCTATAAAACAGTATATATAGAAGGTAATGGATTTATTATCAATAAAAAAATAAATATTAAAATTCCATATAATGCTATTATAGATACTATTTATATCAAAG
>JAMORN010000297.1 GCA_027063545.1 bacterium
AAGTTCATCTATAAATCCGATATATCTCAATTTAACATTATTTTCGTATAATTCTTCAAATTCTTGATTTAAAACATCTACAAATAACTTCATAAGAAAAGATACTTCCTCTTTAGGACGTTTCCAGTTCTCTGTAGAAAATGTATAGAGTGTTAAATATTTTACTCCAATATTAGCTGAATATTTAAGTATTTTTTTTACAACTTTTACACCCTCACGATGTCCCATTATACGAGGGAGACCTCTCTTTTTAGCCCATCGCCCATTACCATCCATTATAATACCTACATGAATAGGAATCTTATCAGGAGAGAGTTCCTTAACCCTCTCCTGATATGTCTTTTTTTTCTTTGAAAAAATTAATCTTATCATTTTAAACTGTTAAAATTTCTTTTTCTTTATTTTCAACAAGCTCATCAACCTTTTTTTCAAAAGAGTGAAGTATATCCAGAACTTCCTTTTCCAAATGATTATATAGATCCTCAGAAATTGTCCCTTCCTTTTTCATTTTCTTTAATTGATCCAAGGCATCTCTTCTTTCATTTCTTAAAGCAATCTTAATCTCTTCCCCATATTTTTTTACTAATTTTGTTAGTTCTTTTCTTCTTTCTTCTGTTAATGGTGGTAAAACTATTCTTATTAAATTACCTTCATTGATTGGATTTACACCTAAGTCAGAATTTGTTATAGCTTTTTCTATTTCTTTAATAATATTTTTATCCCAAGGTTCAATCACAAGCATTCTAGGTTCAGGTACTGTAATCGAAGCAACTTGATTTATAGGAGTTAGTACACCATAATATTCTACTTTAATAGATTCTAAAAGTCCAGGATTGGCTCTGCCTGTTTTTACTGTAGCAAGATGATCTTTTAAAACTTCTATACTTTTCTCCATAGATTTTTTCATCTCATCTATAACCTGTTTTACTTCTGGAGAGATTTCCATATTTTTACTCCTTTTTAAAGTTTTATTCTGTAATAAGACTACCAGCCTTTTTATCTGTTAAGGCTTTTATTATATCTCCCGATTTTTCCAATTTGAAAATCTTTATAGGTAATTTATTTTCCATACATAAACTTATAGCTGTAGAATCCATAACTTTCAATCCATTTTTTAAAACATCTATAAATCTTATATGATCAAATTTTTTAGCATTTTTATTTTTAAGAGGATCAGAATCATAAATTCCATCAACCTTTGTTGCTTTCATAATAATATCAGCTTCTATTTCTATAGCTCTGAGTACTGCTGTAGTGTCAGTAGAAAAATATGGATTACCAATACCTCCAGCAAATATAACAACCCTTCCCTTTTCTAAATGTCTTATAGCTCTTCTTCTTATGTAAAACTCACACAATTGGTCCATTTTAATTGCAGATAAAACTCTAGTTGGAACTCCTAACCTTTCAAGTCTCTCCTGCATAGCTAAAGCATTTATAACAGTTGCAAGCATTCCCATGTAATCTGCTGTGGTTCTATCCATTCCTTGAGCGCTAGCTTGAGATCCCCTTAAAATATTACCACCCCCAATAACAATAGCAATATCTATATTAAAATTATCTTTGATATTTTTGATTTCCTCACTGATCCAAGATAGAGTAGCAGGATCTATACCAAAACCCCGCTCTCCAGAGAGTATCTCTCCAGAGAGCTTTATTAAAATCCTTTTATATTCTATATCCATAATTTAGCTTCCCAAGGATACTTTTACTACTTCTTTAACCTTAATAGAAACACCTACTTCTTTAGCAACTTTATCAATATATTCTTTAACTTTATATTGTTCATCCATAATTAACTCTTGTTCCAATAAACATTTTTCTTCGAAAATAGCATTCAATTTATTTTCTAATATTTTTTCTTTTACATGGTCAGGTTTCCCTTCAAAAACAGGGTCTTTTAATATATCTTCTTTTAAAGCATTTAATTCTTCTTCTGTATAATCTTCTTTTGAAATTTTTTCAACATTCATAGACGCAACTTGAATAGCTAATTTTTTCGCTAAATCCTTAACCTTATCATCATCTACCTTTTCTGTTTCTAATACAACAACACCAGCTATCTTACCCATATGTAAATATTCACCAATCACCTCTTTAGAAGGATCATATTTTATTGTTTTTACTGTCTTTAAAACAATATTTTCTTTAATTTTTCCAATAGCTTCATTGATTAAATCCTTAACAGAACCTTCAGATGTTTGGATAGATAATAGTTCTTCAGCACTATTTACGTCATTCTCTATAGCAATATTCCCAATTTTTTCTAAAAGGTTATTAAACTCTTCGTTATTTGCAACAAAGTCTGTTTCACTATTTAATTCAATAATAACAACTTTTCCATCTTTAGTGAAAATTCCAATTTTACCTTCTTTTGTTTCTCTATCAGCTTTTTTACCAGCAACTTTAGCACCATATTTTTTTAGAATTTCTTGAGCTTTTTCAATATCTCCATTAGCCTCAATTAACGCTTTTTTACATTCAGATATAGATAAACCAGTAATTTCTCTAAGTTTTTTTACTAAATTTATATCTATTCCCATTTCTATATCTCCCTTTTAATTATTTTTTAAGCTTCTTCATTATCTGTATCTTCTTTAATAATTTCCTTAGCCTCTTCTTCAAATTTTTCTTCTTCTTCCTCTAGTTTTTGATAATCTTTTTCTAAATGTTTTTCAGCTTCTTCAGCTATTTCCTTTTCTCTTTCTTCTAAAGCTGCTTTTTCCTCAGGAGTTAATTCACCTCTAGCTTTTAATATAGCATCTGTCAATATCTTTGTAATAAATTTAACAGATTTCATAGCATCATCATTTGCAGGAATAGGGTAGTCAACAAGTTCAGGATCTGCATTAGTATCAACAATAGCTACAATTGGTATACCAAGTTTTCTAGCTTCATTTACAGCTAAATCTTCTTGAACTATATCTACAATATATAGCATATCAGGTAATCTCTTTAAATTTCTTATACCCCATAAGTTTTTTGCTATTTTTTCTTTTTTCTTTTGTAACTTTATAATCTCTTTTTTTGTTAATACTAAATTATCTTTATTTCTAATTAGTTCATCAATTTCTTCCATCTTTTTTATACTTTTTAATATTGT
>JAMORN010000298.1 GCA_027063545.1 bacterium
GGGACAGAAGAAGTAACTTCTGCTGTTGTATCTGGTGTTTTAACTACAGTAGCAGCTTTTATTCCATTAATGTTTTTACCAGGTACTTTCGGAAAATTTTTAAAAGTGATACCAATAGTTGTTAGTATATCTTTATTAGGATCTTTATTTGAAGCTCTTTTTATTTTACCATCTCATATTGTAGATTGGACACCTAAAAAATATAATTTCAAAGAAAAAATAAAATTTACAAAATTTCAGCAATTATATGAAAAAGCATTAGTATATGTTTTAGAAAGAAGATATAGATTTCTATTAATTATTTTTATTATGTTTTTAAGTGTAATACCTATTATTAGATATATAGGAATTGATTTGTTTAAAGGAGATCCATATCCCTATTTTAGAGTATTAATAAAATTACCAGAAGGTACATCTATAGAAAAAACAGAGAAAGTTTTAAGTAATATTTCTAAATATGTTTATAAAAGAATAGGAGAAGATAATATCGATTATATAGAGGAGGATGCTGGATTATTTCAATCCAAAGGAGAGTGGTTGGTACAAGATAATGTAGGGCAATTATATATTCATTTAAAAGAAGAAAAAGCAAAATATATAAAAAGATATATAAAAAGATTACAGAGATTAGATAGAGATTTTCCAATTTTAACATATGTAGATATTAAACTTCAAGAAATGGGTCCACCCGCAGAAGAACCTATAGCTATTAGAATACAGTCAGATAATCTTGATACTTTGATTAAAGTAAAAGAAGTTGTAAAAGATTATTTAAGAAAAGATGAATATCTTTATAATATAAAAGATAATTTACCATTAAATGCCAAGACATTAGTTTTCAAAGTAGATCACTATAAAGCTAATATTTTAAATATAAATCCATCATTATTTATAGGTGAATTAAGAGCACTTTTTTATGAAAATAAAGTAACAAGTATTAAAGAAAATGGAGAGGATATAGATATAATATTAACAACAAATTATAAAAATTTTATAAAAAATATTGAAGATTTAAAGAATACGATGATAATAAATCAACAAGGTAAAAAAATTCCTTTAAGAAATTTTTGTAATATATATTTAAAAAGAGATGTTAGTACTATAAGACATTATAATGGAAAGAGAACAGTGTATGTGTATAGTGATTATAAAAAAGAAAAGATTACCCTTGATAAAATAAATTTAAAAATAAAAAAAGAAATATTCCCCAAAATAAAAGAAAGATTTTCTAATGTTAATCTTTCTTTAGGAGGGCAATTTAAAGAGTTACAAAAAAGTATGAAAAATTTAGCTAAATTATTTTTTATTGCTATATTGATTATATATTTAATTTTAGCTTCTCAATTTAAATCATATGTACAGCCTGTAATTATTTTATTCACAGTGCCTTTTGCTATAATTGGAGCTATTTATACATTATTTATAATGGGCGAACCTTTTAATTTAAGTTCTGCTTATGGAATAGTTGCTTTGGCAGGTATAGCTGTAAATGATGCAATAGTACTTATATCAGTTGTTAATATGTTAAGAGAGAAAGGAATGTCTGCTTTTGATTCTGTAGTAGAAGGAGCAAAATCAAGACTTAGACCGATAATATTAACAACGGTTACAACTGTTTTTGGGCTTTTACCAACAGTTATAGGTCTTGGAGGGAAATCTCTAACATGGCAACCTTTGGCAGCAACTATTGCATTTGGGCTTTTATTTTCTTCATTTTTGACACTTTTTATTATACCAGCAGTAATTTTAGTAAATGATAAAATAAGAGGAATAAAGTAATTATAATAAACTCCCTTGGGCTATACCTAACTTTTTAAAAGTTTCTTCTATATATTTTAATGCTTTTTGTTTTTCTAAAACCCAGTATGGAGCAATTAGATATTCTTTAGGTGAGTCTCCCATTATTCTTGCTATAACCTTATCTTTATCAAGATAACCTATGAATTTTACAACTAAAGGAGCATATTCTTCTAAAGATAATATCTTCACATTTTCTTGTTTGTAAAGTATTTCTAAAGGAGTATTTTTAACAACATGTAGATTATGAATTTTCACTATTTTTATTTTTTTAAATTTATTTATATACTTAGCGTTTTCAAGCATTTCCTCTTCTGTTTCAGTAGGAAGACCTAAGATCACATGCACGCCAATTTCTATATTTGTATTTTCAACAAGTTTCATAGCATTTTCAAAAGCATCAATTAAATGTCCCCTATTCATCCAGATAAGACTTTTATTATGCATTGATTGAAGTCCAAGTTCCAAAGATATATAATACTTTTGTGCAAGCTCATTTATCATAGAAATTTTTTCTTTATCAATACAGTCAGGTCTTGTTCCAATTATAAGACCAGAGATTTTGGGATGATTTAATATTTTAGTATAAATTTTATATAGCGTATCTACATCAGCATAAGTATTTGTGTTTGGCTGTAAATATCCTAAGAAATATTTTATATTTTTGTATCTTTTGTTTAATCTTTCTATACCTATTTTTATCTGTGTTTCTAAATTTTCTCCCAATTTTTTTGAAGGAGAAAATGATAGCTCATTGCAGTAGATACATCCCTTTTTAGATAATGTTCCATCTCTATTTGGGCAAGAGAAACCAGCATTTAAACTTATTTTATAGACTTTTCCCCCAAATATTTGTTTTAGATAATTATTGTATGTATTATAAAATTCCATATATTTTTCTTATATTTAATATTATAAAGTTATTGATTATTACTTTATAAAAATTTAACTTAATACTAAAGGAATATAAAAATTTAATCTTAATAAAAGAAGATTAAAAGGAGGAAATAATTATGAAAAGATTATATTTAAGTTTTATAATAATGTTATTTTTCTTATTTTCACTTAGTATAAATAATTGTTCTGTAGAAAATCCAACAGAGACAAGTGATTCTACTTCATCAGATACGACTTTAAATACAACAACTACTTCTCCAGAAACAGTAGTTGTGGTAGATACTGTTTTTTTGGATACAAATGGAGTAGTAGATACACTAACAGATACACTGTTAAATACGGTGAAAGATAGTTTTTATTTAAGAACAGATACTTTATGGAGTGAT
>JAMORN010000299.1 GCA_027063545.1 bacterium
TAAAAAAATCTGTTAAATACTTATTATAAAACCTCTGAAAGTATAGAACTGGCTCTATCCCGAAAATCCATTCATCTATTTTTATTAAATAGTCATGTATATCGTGTGAATTTACAAATCCTATTGTATCATGAAGATTTGTATAAACAGCTATCACAAAAATAAAAGGAAGAACCTCTCTTATCCACCAAGTATACTTCCAAAAAGGTTTTTTCTTCACAAACCAAATAAAAAATCCCATTATAATCATTGATACAACTAATCTTATTATACCATCTATATATTTTTTGGGAATTTCTTGACCTAATGAATAAAAATAATAATTAGCATATAGCGTTATTATCCAAGAAGGAATAAGAAATGATATACCTAATAGTTCTTCTAATCTTAGTTTAAAAAGATTTTTTACTAAATTTTTCATACAATTAAATATAGATTTTTTTTTCTAAATTTTTTATAATAAAATATAGAAGTACAAAAATTAAAAAGGAATATAAAATGAAAAAAATTTTAATATTTGTGTTATTTTTTATTTTCAACTGTTTCTTATACATAGAAGCAAAAGAAGGGGCTTATATATCTGGTTTTTTTTTCAAATTTGGGGTGATAAAGGTGGAGAATTAACTCAAGAAAAATGGGATAGTTTATTTAGTTCTCTTTCTAATTTAAATGTAAAATATATAATTATTCAGTATTCTATATATGATCAATATGCATGGTATCCTACTCAAAATCCAAATTACACAGTATGGAGCGGTGATGTTATTGGAAAAATTATAAATAGTGCTAATAAATATGAACAAAAAGTAATTATAGGATTAAATTATAAATCTGATTGGGAAGATAATCTTTCTAATACTACTTATTTATCTTCTTTACTTGAAGAATCAAAAAATATAGCTCAAGAACTATATAATCTATACGGGTCTAATCCAAGCTTTGATGGATTTTATATTCCCGAAGAAATTGACGATTATAATATGCTTTTAAACGACAACTATAAAACTTTTTGTGATAACTTTTTGGCACCTTTATCATTATATTTAAAAGAATTATCTAATAAAAAAATCTTAATATCTCCTTATTTTTCAAATAGTGATACCAGTTCATTTAGACAAATGTATGAATACTTTTTTAAAAATTCTTATATAACTCATATAGCTCCTCAAGACGGAGCAGGATGTAATAGAACATTTTATAATGATCAAATTCCATTATATTTTTCTATATATAAAAAGCTTACAAATATATATAATATAACTTTATGGGCGAATATGGAAGTCTTTAATCAAATACACGGATGGCCTGTGGATGATCAAGCTTGGGAAGCTGTCCCTACAGATATTGATTCTATACTTATTGGTCTTGATACCCTATCAAATTATAGTGATACTATTGTTGCTTTTGAGTACTGGTATATGGATCCTAATAGAGGTGAGAAAGAAACAAAGCTTTATAATGACTATTTAAGCTATTTTTCTAATATTCAAAACTCAACAAGTATCAATTTCACAGAAAAAGTAGTTAATAGAAAAATTAAAGTTTATCCCAATCCTTTTAATAATATTTTGAATATAATAAACTTTGATTTTAATTCTCCTATAAAAATTTATAATATTAATGGAAAAGAGATACTTTCAATAGTACCCCCAAATTCCTACATTAATATTGATTTTTCAAATTTTCCTACAGGAATATATTTTATAAGAAGTAATAATGAGATATTAAAAGTAATATACTTAAAATAACATTTTATCATTCAATATAAACATAAGGACGAATTTTTTCTAACTTCTTTTTGCCTATTCCTTTTACATTAAGAAGTTCCTCTACAGAAGAAAAATCTCCATGTTCTTCTCTATACCGAATAATCTTTTGAGCTGTTTTTTCTCCAATTCCTTTTATTTTTATCAATTCCTTTACTGTTGCAGTATTTAAATTAACCTTTATTTTTAAAGTGTTTTCTTTTTTCTTAAATTTACTTAACCTTTTCTTTGAATAACCTTTAGAATAATATTCTTTTTCTATTTTTGTCTTTGTATTTTTACTAAACTCTGATTGAGAAAATAGATATTTTGATGAAAGTTTGGATATAATTGTAAATATTATAAAAAATACAAAAACTGCAATTATAAAAGAAGTTTCAGACAGAACCTTTTTATTTTTATATTTAGGTTTTGCCTGAAAATCCATTTCTTTTGCTTTCTTTTTAATTTTCCCCTAAAATTCTATAAAATATTTGTAACTAAAATAAAAATTAATTAATCACAATATCAAGATTTTTTATTACGCTTTCTTTCCACTCTTTAAAATCACCTTTTTTAATATGTTCTCTTGCTTCTTTTATAAGTTTATTATAAAAATATAAATTATGAATAGTAGCAAGTCTTAATGCTAATATCTCATTTGATTTAAATAAATGATGCAAATATCCTACAGAAAAATTTTGACAAGTATAACAACCACACCCCTCTTCAACTGGCTGGTCTATCTTATCCTTCCAAATTTTCTTTTTTATAACAACTTTTCCTTTAAATGTATACAAAGTTCCATTTCTAGCATTTCTTGTAGGATAAACACAATCAAACATATCAACTCCATGCTCTATTGCCTCTAAAATGTCTCTTGGTGTTCCTACCCCCATTAAATATCTAGGCTTATCCTCTGGCATTTTGGGAGTTATATATTCAACAATTCTGTACATATCTTCTCTTTCCTCACCAACAGATAACCCTCCAATAGCATACCCATCAAAATCAAGTGTTAATAAATCCTCTAATGATTTATCCCTTAAATCCTCAAATATTCCTCCCTGATTTATTCCAAATATAAATTGATCATATCCGTATACGCCTTTTATTTCTTGAAAAAAATAAAATCCCCTTTCTGCCCATTTTGAAGTTCTAATAACAGCCTTTAAAACCTCATCTTTGGGTGCATCTCCAGGAGGACAATGATCAAAACTCATTATTATATCACTACCTATATAAACCTGTGTTTCTATTGATTTTTCTGGTGTAAAAAAATGTTTGCTACCATCTTTATGATAACGAAATTCCACCCCTTCATCT
>JAMORN010000300.1 GCA_027063545.1 bacterium
AGAATTTAATTTTTCTACTGGAACATTTTCCAATTTATTATAATTAGATTGTTGGTTATTTAACTCTTCTATTGCTTCTTCCATTAACTGATTAATTTTTCTCATTTAATCTCCTTTGAACTATTTTTAAATCATTAGCAGTATCAATATCAACACTATATTCTTTTTTCATTTTAAAAATTTTTAAAGGTATAGAAAATATATTTTTTTCTTTCAAAAAACTATTTACTTTACAAATATATATCGCACCATTTGGCATATAACATTTAGGTAAAGTTTGCCTTGGTTTCGTCAAATCTTTCCAACTTGTTAAAGGTGCAATAACTCCATTTTTTTCAACAAGCATTTTAAAAGGGGAATGTTCTATTTCAACAACACTTACTAATGAAGATGCGTTTTCTTCATTATACTTTTCCCAGGCTTCTCTTATATGAGTTTCATTTCTTAATGGAGAAGTGGGTTGTAATAACATAAAATAAGTATAAACTTCTTTTCTATTTTTCAATTCAATTAAAGCATGTTCTATAACATCTAAACTGCTTGCCGTATCGGTTGCTAATTTACTAGGTCTATCTATAACCTCTGCTCCAAATTTTAAAGAAGCTTCTTTTATTTCTTTATCATCGGTTGTTACGACTATCTTATCAAATATATTACTTTTTATTGCTGCTTCTATTGTATAAGCAATTAGTGGCTTACCGTTTAAATCAATAATATTCTTTCTAGACAAACCTTTACTGCCACCTCTTGCTGGTATTATAGCTATTATAGATTTATTCATCACACTTCCTTACAAAATTATGGTCAATAAATACCTTTTGTGCTGATATCTTCCATAAATTGGGATTTAATAATAAATTTTTAAACCTTTTAGCACTATCACCTGAGCCAAAATATTCATTTTTTATAGTTGAATCTTTTTTATATTCTTTCACTTTTTGAATCATTTTAAGTATATTTTTTTTATTATAATCACAGTTAAAAATACTTTTTCCTGTACAACGTAAATTTTGACGAGTACCAATATTTATAGTAGGAATACCATAAATAGGTGCTTCTCTTATACCTGCACTTGAGTTACCAATAATGGAAATCGAATGTTTAAGCAATGTTAAGAAATACTCAAATTTTATTGATGGAAACAATTTGAAATTACTTAAATTTTCTAATCTTTTATATTCATTAAAAATAAAATTTGTACCATGATCATTGTTTGGATATATAACAACAAAATTATTATTTGATTCTATTAAAGCATCAACCAAATTTTTACTATATCTATCAAACTTGTCTACTTCTGTTGTTACAGGATGAAACATAACTATGTAATATTCTTCAAAAGGTATATTATAGTATTCTTTAACTTCTCTAATACTAGGTAAATTTTTTGACTTCATAATATCAATATCTGGAGAACCAATTAAAAATATTGAAGACTCCCGTTCACCCATTTGAATGATTCTATTTTTTGCTTCCTCATTTGCAACTAAATGAATATGTGACAGTTTCGTAACAGAATGCCTTATTAATTCATCAATTGTTCCTGACCTTTCACCACCTTCAATATGAGTTACCAATATATTATTTAAACTTCCTACAATAGCTCCAGCTAATGCTTCAATTCTATCACCATGAACTATTATCATATCTGGTCTATTTTCATATATATAACGTGATAATCCTTCAATAGTATTTGCAAGAATCATTTCCATTGGTTCGTCAATATGTTGATTAATAAATTTATGAGTATTTGTAAATCCACTTTTTATAATTTCTAAATATGTATTACCATATCTTTTTAACATATGCATACCGGTAATAAATATTTGATATTCAAAATTTTCTAAATCATCAACCACTTTAATAAGGGCTTTTAATTTACTAAAATCAGCTCTTGTTCCGGATATAAATAAAATTTTTTTATTCATCTATATCCTCCCAAGATAAATGCTCATCACAATTTATATCTCGCTTTACTTTTTTTCCTAGTAAATCATTAAAAGATTCTGCTTTTATTTCCCCTGTACCTGGTCTTTTAACCCATATATTTTCTTTAGTAAGAATTTCTCCTGTTTTTATAGGTTTTATAGAAACAACTGTAGCAAAAGCAAAATCTATCGTTACTTGTTCTTCTTTTGCAGGTTCTTTTTTACCTCCTCTCATTTTCCATATTTCTTCACTACCGATTATTAATTCTTTTAATTCAATTGGATCCATTGAATTAATAATATCAGGTCCAGGTCTATCTTTTCTATCAGTAAAATGACGTTCCAATATTGAAGCCTCAAGTGCCGTAGCAGCAAAACAAGCTAAATTGGAAGTAGTATGATCAGACAATCCTATTATTGCATTTGGAAATTGTCTTTGTAATGCTTGCATTGCTCCAAGTCTCACCAAATTGGATGGTGTGGGATATAAATTTGTAGTATGAAGTAAAGCATATGGAATATTATTTTTTTCAAGTATATTTACAGTTTTTCTAACAGATTCAATATTATTCATACCAGTACTTACTATCATAGGTTTTCCAAAAGATGCTATATATTCTATTAAAGGATAATTATTGCATTCACCAGAACCTATTTTATATGCACAAACATTCATTCTTTCAAGTCTGTCTGCTGCAGCCCTTGAAAAAGGTGTACTTATAAAAATCATTCCTTTTGATTCAACATACTCTTTCAATTTTAATTCATCTTCTTCATTTAGTGCACAACGTTTCATAATATCATATATAGATACAGAAGCATTACCTGGAATAACTTTCTTTGCTTCTTTACTCATTTCATCTTCAATAACATGGGTTTGATGCTTTATTACTTCGGCACCTGCTTTCCATGCAGCATCAACCATTTCAAAAGCAGTTTCTAAAGAACCTCCATGATTAATTCCAATTTCTACTATAACTAAAGGTGGATACTCTTCTCCAACTAACCTTTTTCCTATTTTTATGACTTTTTTCATTTTTATTTCCTTTATAAATTTATTCTACAGTTACAGATTTAGCTAAGTTTCTTGGCATATCTACATCATTACCAAGTCTAATACTAATTTCCATTGAAA
>JAMORN010000301.1 GCA_027063545.1 bacterium
CTCTTTAGCTATTTGATGTATTTTTTTCTTAATATTTTCATCTATTTCAAATGCTATAAAAGTTCTCATATTCTATAAATTTAAAAATTTATTCTTACTAATTCAGTATTAAAGTAAAAATTCTTTTTATTTTTGCTTAATATTAAATAAGCTAATATATCAGGATTAAAATAAATACTTACATCTTTATTTCCTTTATTCTTTGTTTTTAGATTATATGCATAATAATATTCAGCCCCTATTGAAGAGAAAAGATAAAAATAAGAAAGATTATCAGTATCAATATCTAAAAGTAGACCTAAACCTAGTCCTGATAACCCTCCTGCTAAATAAATTCCATTAATAAAAAGACCTTGAAATATTGATATTTCTTTATCTTTTACAATATAATAAGTAGTTAATCCTCTAAAAAATGGCCAAAACATGTCTGATATATTTTGAGACACTTTTTTATAGTAATCCTCAAGCAGATAATTATTATTTTCAGATATTTTATTTTTATAATAGAGATCATATATCTTTTCTCCTATTATTAGATGTGATTCGCTATAGGCAATATATAAATCTGATAAAATTAAATATCCACTACCTGAAGATAAATAGTAATTTTTAAAAGAAGAAACAAATAGAGGTGTACTATATATAATAAAAGTTGGAATTATGGTGGATACTCCTTTCACTACATTAAGCAAATCTTGTTTATCTGAAGGCAATTCCTCTTTATTATTTATATAATAAAGATTGGAAAAGAGAGATAATCCTTCTATAGAACTTATAAAAATATAATCCATTATTGCTGATCTTAATAAACTTGTACCTAAATATTTAGGAAATATATCATACTTATAGCTGTAATAAAGAAACATTGGGAATAAAGCCATTTCTGAGGCACCTACAATCTTAATTCTTGTTTCATCCCTAACTTTTGAAAGCATCTTATTTATACTATACCAACTATAAAGTATAGTATATCTTCCAGCAAGATATAATCCTTCAACTTTAGGATAATTCAATGCAAGCTTTGAGTATATTCTATATTGAGTATAAAATGAAGCTACACCTATAAAAAAACTTGTTCCTAAAATTTCATTTAAATATTTATCATAATAATCAGAAAAAAGGATATTAAATCCTGCTATATATATATAACTTCCTATTGCTCCATTTAGAATTGTCAGAAGATATATTCCTTCTTTCTTTCTATTATCCAATGAGTTTGAAAAAAAAAATGTATTTTTTATCTTTGTTGGTTGTTTTATCATTAGATTAATTTTTAATAAATCTTTTGTAGAATCATAGTAAAAAGAATCAATATAAACTTTTTCACCTAATTTATTAGATATATATTTCTCTAAATTACTATTATATTCATTAGCAAAAATATTTGTTAATAAATATAAAATATAAAACACTATAACTATTTTTCTTATGTTAAACCCCTTTATTTAAAAATTTAGTTTATTTAATCCTATAGGATAAATTTCTAAATTTTCTCTTATAAATTTTATATCTACAATCTGAGACTCTCCTGTATCAAAATTTCCATTTAATAATTCTTGATTATATTCATCTCTACCAACATTATTTGCATATTCAAAAGAGGCACCATCCCAAGCAAGGGTTGTTTCAAGAAAGTCAGATGTGGTTGAGTTTTTCTCTACTACCCAACCTAAAAAAGCATGTCCCGGTATCAATACTATTAAAGGATTAATACCTATTGCTTCAAGAATAGATGCAAAAAGTATAACCCCTTCTATACAATTTGCATTCTTTGTTTCCAAAACCTCTTGAGGAAATTTTATTTTTTGATCTCCCTCATAGGTTGTAATATTATCTACATATAAAATTCCTCTTCTTTGAAGAACCTCATAAATTGCTTTTACTTGATTATAAACACTCTCAGATATTGGAATAGTATCTGCAACCTCTTGATAACCTACAATTGGATAAATCTCAGCAGCCTCATGTAGGATAGTTTGAATACTATCAACATTTGGGGTTACCCAAAGGGCAATATAATTAGATAGATCTATAAAATTTCCTGATGGATCATAAAGTCCCCAAGAGAATGTATTTTTTGAAGTTAAATAGGTTTCGTAGGAATTTTCAAATATAGGAACTTCTTTATCATTATTTAATACAGATATTTTTAAATAAATATTAGTATTTACCCCTTCATTTAAAGAATCAAGAGCTGTTGGTTTTATATAAGGTAAGATATTCACAGTATCAATTTCTCCTGGATTTAAAATTATTGTTTCAATATCGTTTTCTGTATAATCTCCAATATATCCTTCAACCTTTATTATATAATAAGTATTTGCAGTATTTTCCAGTACTATATTTACAATGCCTCTCAAAATTGGGAAATATTTATAAATGTTTGGATAATATGAAAGAAAAGAGGAAGTTATACTACTATGCCATCTTATAGCAAGTATATCAATATAATTTGAAGCAGAATTTGAATATATATCATTATATATATTTGAATAGATAATATTATATAAGGAATCTAAATCGTTTTCATATTTTCTTGAATAAATATAATATAAACTATCAAATATAGAATCTAAAACTATATGTGCAACAACCGAATCATCAACTTGATTTAAAATCATATTATAAATACTATCACGAAGCATATAATATATACTATCCTTTATATAATCATCAAAACCTAAGAATATTGTATCTTTATTTATAATATATATTGTATCTTTTATCACTTGTGTATCCTGAGATGATAATATATTATTATTATTATCCTCTTCATTGGAAGCACAATTAAAAATAATTAAACTAATAAAAAAAAGTATTAAAAAAATCTTTCGCATAAATCAATCCTTTCTTTATTTTAATAATTTAAAAAGTTCAAATAAAATATCCCTAGCTACTCTTTTTTTTGCAACTTCTCGTGTATTATCAAAGATCTCTCTATAGTCTTTTTTTATATGGTTATTATAAATTATAGTAAAATAATAATAAAATTTATTAATAATATTATTTGGGGGGAAATATCCTGTTATTGAAATAGAAATATCCGAATTTGAAATTTCTT
>JAMORN010000302.1 GCA_027063545.1 bacterium
TAGAAGTAATAAGATCATCCCATACTTTATCTCTTATCTGCATTCTTCTTATTAAATTAACTTCTTCTTTTTCTTGTGCTGTTCGCAAAGCATTTTCATAGGCTCTTGCATAAGTTATATAATCAATCTTTTCTCCTTCTACTTCTCCTATTGTCGTATTTCTTTTCATAGAATAATAAGCACTCATTCCCCAACCAAAAAATATAAGACCTACGAAGGCTATTAATGTTATAACTACAAATACTTTTGCCCATCTTTCTCTAATAATTTGTAGCATTTATCCTCCTTATTTAATTTTTTAGTTAACTTTTAGTTTTAAGAAGTTTATGTAGCTTTATACCAATAATAAAAAATATATTATTATAATTAATTTTACCACAAAAAAAGTATAAACACCAGCAAAGATATCGTCTAATGTTATTCCCAAACCACCCTTTAATTTTTGATCAATTACATTAATAGGATATGGCTTTAGTATATCAAATAATCTAAAAAACAAAAAACCTAAAATAATGAAAAAATAAAGAATAATAGGAGAAGTAACTAATCTGCTGGAAGATAAAAGTAGAGTTATAGGTAAAAGACCAACAAGTTGTCCTGAAACTTCATCCATATTAAGTTCTTTAGGATCATCTTGGTTATTAAATACTTCTATATTATATGAACCAGAAAACCACGATAAAAAAAAGGTCAATATTATCAGAACAAGATGAAGTTGAAAATTTAGTAAATTAAAATAAAGTAAAATAGCATAAATAATTGCTGCAATTATTGCTCCAATTGTTCCTGGAGCTTTTGTTAGATATCCACTAAAACAAGTTGTTCCTATACATTTTATTATAAAATTTTTATATTTCATAACAAAATAAAAGATAAAAATTTAATAAAAGGTATGAAAGAAAATTTAATTCTTCTAATCGATTTGATTATAACATTTGGGATACTAGGGGTTGTTATTTTATTTGCTAAGTTTTTTAAGTTTAAAAAAGTATCTCATTTTTTTTACTTTATTATATAGAAATAAAATAGCTAGTTTATCAATTATATTTATAATAATATTTATCCTGCTTCTATATGGAACCGATTACTTAATAAAAACTCATTTGTTGGAAAAATTTTTTAAAAATAAAGTAACATCATCTATTTTTTATTTTATAGTTATTTTATTAATCACAGAGGTAATTGGAAATATTCTATCAAAATACATAGAGAAAACTAGGCTTTTAAAAACTTCTTCTCTTTTTATAAATATTATAAAGATATTCATTATACTTATAGGTGGGCTTATTATTGTTCAATATATGGGTATTTCAATTACACCAATACTTACCACATTAGGTATTGGTGGTTTGGCAGTTGCTTTAGCTTTACAAGATACTTTAGGTAATTTCTTTGCGGGTGTTAATTTATTAGTATCAAAACAGATAAAGATTGGTGATTATATAAAACTCTCATCCGGCGAGGAAGGTTATGTTACTGATATTAATTGGCGCTTTACAAAAATAAGGGATCTACTTAACAATGTTACTATTGTGCCTAATTCAAAAATATCTACTTCTATTATAAAAAATTACTATATGCCTATTACTAACCTTACTATTTTAATAGAAATAGGGGTTAGTTATGATAGTGATCTTGAAAAGGTAGAGAAGGTTGCTATTGAAGTTGCTAAAGAGGTTCTAAAAGAGTTAAATATAAAATCTGAAAAAGAACCTTTTGTTAGATACAGAGAATTTGCTGATTTTAGTATAAACTTTGTTGTTGGAATAGAAGTGGAAGAGTTTGTTCAACAATACATGGTAAAACACCTTTTTATCAAAAAACTTCATAAAAGATTTCAAGAAGAAAATATTACAATTCCATTTCCTATTACAACAGTATATCTGTCCTCTCCCAACTAAAACTTTTTTCTTCTCTTGGGAAGAAAACTCTATCCCTACTATATAAATCTCTTTAAACCTCCTACTATACTTCTCTCAATAACACTTCCTCTTTATCTGTTCTAAAGCCTCCCCTTCTTCCTCATCTATCTTAAACTCTATTATATATACCCTATCCCATACCACAACACTTAAATCTATCCTTCCCCTTGAAATCACATCCTCTCCTATCATCCAACACACTAAAATTTTCTCTTTTATTTTATCCATTAAAATAGTTATTGTTATAAAAAATTAAAGATAAAAAAAATTTATAAATTTTTTATTCTATTTATTTGAAATTTGATTAAAAAAAATGTTTTTTATATATAAACTATTTTTATATTTATACCACACAGAAAAAAAGGAGAAAAAAGGAGTCTAAATAACCAAATATAAAAATTCTTTTTTAAATAATTAGATAATAAAAACATTTAATTTTAACATAACAGAAATTTTGATATGAATGTAGTTATAGTGCCTCCTAAAATGTTAAAAACAAAGATTGGATAAGGTATGGTTATAAGCCTTTATAAAATATTAATTAATTAACATAAAGTTGGAGGAGCATATGCAAAGTCAATACTATAAGGTATTAAAAATCTCCATAAGAGAACTTACAGAAAGTAAAATAAAAGAGCTTTATTTTAATAATTTAAAATTGAAATTAGTTATTGGTTTTGTATCTCCTCATTTGGATTTTAAGGAAGTGGCATTTAAAATAAAAAACTATTTACCTTATGATACTACTCTTATTCTTACATCTACCGCTGGAGAACTATGTACTTTTAATGGGACAGAACGTTTAAATAAACTTTATTTAAACGCTAATGGGACATGGGATACTATAATTTTATCAGGATATAGTGAATTAATGTTTGATGATATTTTTGTAGCTACTTTTGATTTAGGCCCAAAAGAATTAACAATGGATGAGAAAATAAAATATATAGAAACAAAACTTTCTGAAGTAAAAATTCCTTTTAATATAGATTATAAAGATACTATAGCATATACATTAATTGATGGATTATCATCAGCTGAGTCATTTTTTATGGAGGCAGTTTATAATACAGGAAAATTTCCTTGTATTTTTGTTGGTGGATCCGCTGGAGGTAAATT
>JAMORN010000303.1 GCA_027063545.1 bacterium
TATCAGCAATTCAAGATTTAGGACATAAACATTTTTCAAAATTAGGAATGGATAGAGGTATTAAAAAAGAGATTAATACTCCAAATTATCAAACTACCAAAGCATATTATGAAAATTTAATTAAAGAACAACAACAAGAAATTCAAGTATTAAAGAATAATCATGAAAATTTAATATCAGAGAATTTAAAACAGATTGAAATCAATAAACAACTTATATCAAATAGCACTATGAGAAAAAAAGAAGTTTCTAAATTAGATTTATCAAGAAAAGAAAAACAGATAGAACTGAAAAAAATTACTGCTGAAACTAATGCTTTAAAACAATCTAATAAAGATTTATTATCTGAAAATAAAGTTATTAAGAAGATTCAGAAAGAAGAAGAAGAAAGAATTGACGAAAAAAGTTTAGAATTAGATAATAAAGCTACTGAAATAATAGAACTAAAAGATATTGTTGAAGATACAGTTGATGGTTTAGAAGAGAAACACGACAAATTAATAGAAGAGGTTGAAAAACTTGAAGAGATAAAAAGTGATTTACAGCAAGATATAACATTAGATTCAAGTAAAATAGAAATAAGTATATCGGAAACTGAAAAAGAGGAAATTCAATTAAAAAATAGAGTTAGTGAATTACAAGAGAAAGAAAAAACAATAAATAAATCTATCAATACCAAAGAAGAGGAAGAAAGTAATATTGAAAAATCTATTGCTAAACTCAAAGAAGATAGGGAAAAATTATCAAAAAATGATATGGAAGAAACAATACCTATATCTATTGATAAAATACTTGATAATAAAAATTATCAAACTTATATGAAAGATTTAAAAAAAGATAAGATAAGACCTGATTTAATTGATGCTATGAGAAAAGTATCAAAAGTTGATATATATGATAATAATTTATTAGAAATGAAAAAAGATTTTCAAGACAAATTAGACAAAGTAATTATTGAGAGAGATAGAAGATTTAGAGAAGATAAAACCAAAATGGGAGATTTGACTACTGAAAACACCACATTAAAGGGAACTATTAAAGAACTTGAAACAAATATTGAAGATAAAATAAAAATAGCAGTTGATACAAATACTTCACAATTAATCAAAGAACATAATAAAAATATATTAAATATAAAAAATGAATATAAGATTAAAGAATTAAAAACAGATAATATTATTGATAATTTAGAGGAAGATATAAAAGGTAAAGATAGAGAAATAACTAAACTTAATATTATTATTAAAGAAGTTAAAGAGAAATCTATCAAGAAATTCAATAGATTCAGCAATAAAGTTAGAAAATTATTTAATGGAGTAAAAGAAGTTTTACAAGGACACGAAAAGTATCGAGAGAAGATGAAAGGTTTTCCAGATAAATATACAACAATGGAAGAAAAAGTTTTTGATTTAGAAGATAGAATTGAAGTTGCTAAAACTATATACCCTGATATTGAAGAGAAGATTGAAGAACATTATGATAAAAAACTTGATGAAAATATGAGTGGATTAGATGGATGGAGAGAAAGTAAAGAAGAGGAAATAGTAGTTGAGAAGATTGATTTAGAAAAATATAATGAAGGTTTAAATACTAAAACAACTACATATATGGACAGAAAAGGAAGAATGAAAACAAAAATAAAAGAGATAGAAGATATTGAGATAGAACAATAAGATATAATTTTATTATGATTATATATCTGCTAAATATATTTATATATTATATATAATCTGTATTAAATACAAATGGAACTCTTAAAGGGGTTTCCAACGATACAGATTTTTTTTAAGTTATAAGTGTTCTAATACGAACACTTTTTATCTTTGAATATCTGTATCATTAAATTTAAGTTAGATAAGGTTTAGAAATGATAAAAAATCTATCATATAAAGGTTATGCTTCAATTATTCAATACTCAAATGAAGATAATTGCTATTATGGTAAATTAGAAAATATCAATGATTTAATAACCTTTGAAACAGACACCACAGCTGAAATAGAACAAGTTTTTAAAAATGTAGTAAATACATATATTAAAGATAGGAAAGAATTAAAATGAATGATTATAAAGTGATTATTAAGTAAATGGATAAAAAATCAAAAGAAATTATAAAAGAAGTTATTGAAAATATACTCTATCTTCGAGAGCATCATTTAAATAAAATTAAAACTATTCAAAATCTTAAAAATAATGGAAAAGGTTTTACTCTTAATGAAATAAAAAAAGAAGTAAAAAAAATGGCAGAAGATTTTAGAAAACCACTTATTAAACTAAATCATCTTTTGGAAAAAAAAGAACAATATCAGGAAGTTATAGATTTAGAACAACAGATGAAGAAGATCCAATCAAAAAAGAATATAACAGTTAAAGAGTTTTCTGAAATATATAATATTTCAAAAACTTCACAGCAAAATTATAGAGGTAGGTTAAATGACCCTTTACCATACCACCAAAAAGTAGAGGGTGGAAAGATAGTTTATGTTGTTGAAGAAGTTGAAAAATGGTTTGACAACCAACATAAATAGGAGTTTAAACCAGTATGAAGTACATAAAAAAGTACATAATTATTTTTATGAACCCATTTGAAGCCCTTAAAATAGGACAATATTTTAAGAAAAAGCAAATGTGGGGTAATGGACTTTAGCCCTTATTCCCACTTATAGAGTGACATTGGTGTTGTTACATCATTTGCCCACTCTCGCATAGATGCATCATAGAGACGAATATTTGTAAAACCTAAAAGGCGGTGGAGTACAAAAAAGTTCATAGAGGTTTCAAGTCCTCCTGTACAGTAAGTTATAGTTGCTTTGTCTGGATGAAGATTCATTCCTTTGACAAGCATCTTTTTAAGGAGTGCAGCATCTTTGAAGTAATCACCTTTGAAGCTGTGGGACCGTTCAAAAATCTGTGTCAATCGGGTAAAATAACAAATACTCAAGGACACAGAAATGAATATAGAAATAGATGTAGAGCAATTTGCTCGTGATATTAAAGCAGGTA
>JAMORN010000304.1 GCA_027063545.1 bacterium
TGCCTTGAATAAACTTCAATATTTATAGGGAAATTTTTCATTCTATCTCTAAAAGTATTATAATGCTGATGAGCTAAAACTGTAGTGGGTACTATTACAGCTACCTGCCTTCCATTGTAAACTGCTAAAAATGCTGCTCTCATTGCAACTTCTGTTTTCCCAAAGCCGACATCTCCACATATTAATCGATCCATAAAATATGGACTAGATAAATCTCTTTCTATATCTTCTATAGCCTTCTTTTGATCAGGAGTTAAATCGTAAATAAATTCATCTGAAAATCTTTTATATTCATCTATATCTATTTTATATGGTTCTCTTTTAGATGCTTCTCTTTTAGCTTGGATAATTATTAACTCTTCTGATAATTTTTCTAATTTCTGTTTTAATCTCTTCTTAGTATTCTCCCATTTTTTAGAGCCTAATGCATCTAAAGTAATCTCTTCATCACTATCTGGGGAAGAATATTTCTGAATTTTATGAAAGTCTTCTAATGGAACATAAAGAGTATCACCACCTTGATATTCTAAAACAAAACATTCTTGCTTATTTCCTTCTGGATATATAGTTTCAATTCCTTTAAATCTTCCTATACCATAGTCTTCATGAACAATAAGATCCCCAAATTTTAAATTATCATAACTTATAAATTTAGTTTTTAGTACCTTATTTTTTTTTGGCTTATATATTATATTTTCATAGCTACGTATACTATATAATATTATATTTAAAGGCTGAATTTCTATACTTCTTGGGATATAGCCTTTGTATATACCTTTTATATACTTTAAAATATTTTTTTCTTTTTTAAATTGTTTCAATATTTTATCATCATAATATACTATGTAATTAAATTTAGAATTTTTATTTTCACTAATTTTTTCGTATAATGGCTGTAAATGATATATATATTCTGGTAGTTCTTTAAAAATCAAAGTTCGATTCTTATCCAAAACAAATTCTTCATCCAATTTTATAGGTATAAACGGAATATTATATATTATATGTAAAATATCCTTTGATACTATTAAATCCCTATTTTTTTCTTGTAATATATTAAAAATATTATTAAAATCTATAGACTCAGAAGACGATAATATAATATCATTTTGAATAAAATCAAAAAAACAATTATATTCCTCACTATCAACATAGAAATGTTTCAAAGGATAAACTCTTATCTCATCCAGTTCTTTTATAGATCTTTGAGAATTAGGATCGAAAAATCTTATAGATTCAAGTTCATCATCAAAAAATTCTAATCTTACTGGGTAGTCATTTCCTATAGAATATATATCTATTATATCTCCCCTTATAGAAAACTCTCCAACATCACTTACCTGATACTCTCTATTATATCCATAATCTACTAAAATACTTTCTAGCTTTTTAAATGAATAAAAATTTCCTTTTTTAAAGTTTAATACCTTTGGACTTGATTTATTAAAGGTACTATATCTGTAAAATAAAGTATTAACATTTGCCAAAATTAGATTAGTTTTATTACTATTATTTAATAACCTATCTATAGATATCCAATTAGTCTCTAAAATCTCTTCTTTAGAAATAGATTCGTCAAGATGATCTAATAATGTAATAAAATCTTCACTAATATCCTCTAATTTATTTTTTATTTCCAATAACTCTTCATTTGAGAACGATAAATATATTAAAATTTTATCTCTATATAATGATCTAGCTAAAAATAATAGAGTAAAAGGTAATAACTTTGAAGTCGAAATGATATTTTTATAACTAGTAGAGATATTTTTTAAGACTTCTTTGAAATCATTATAAACATTATGAAAGAAACCCTTTAATTCCATTGCTTTTGATTTTTTTACTTTGGATATATGAATTATTAAAAATTTTAGTAATAAAAAAGTTGTATAAATAAAAAAGGGACATCTCTTTTTTTTAAGAGATGTCCCTTATATATAAACATGAGCCCGGTAGGATTCGAACCTACGACCCTCTCCTTAAAAGGGAGATGCTCTAACCAGCTGAGCTACGGGCCCAACTTCTATTCATTATTTTTGACGGTTTTAAATATAATTTTTTTTATCTAAAATTGCAATTTTTTTTATGTTTATTTTATTGTTAAATTTAAAGTTGTTCCTATTACATTTACTCTAGAATATTCATCATCATCATCATCATTTTTTGTGGCTTTATGTAAGTAATATAAAACTAAAGTAGAATTATTTGTAATTTTATAACTACTACCTACTGAAAGTTCATATTGTTTAAATTCTTCTCTTAAATCTGAATTATTTAAATATATTGAATATATCTCTCCTGCTATAAAAGGACTAAATTGATTATATACGTATTTTAATGTTAATTTATTTCTATCTATTACATTGTATTTATTTTTCACTTCAAAATATACCCTGTTTCTATAAGAAATCTTTATATTATCATTTACTTTATAAGTATAAATTAAGTTTAAATGGGGAGCATAATAGTCATATTCTGGTGTAAATACTATTCTATGGGCTATCCCAAAAGAAAACTGATCATTTATTTTGTATAATATTGTAGGATCTACATAATATACTACTTGTTTTTTATCGTCTAAGTCTGTTCTAGATTGATTAAATAATACAAATTTAACATTATTAGTAGTATTAAAGACTACATTTTGAGACACCCATAATTGAGACCCTGCTGCATAAATAGAAACATTTAAAATAATCACTAAAAATAGTCCAACGATAAAATTAAACTTTAAGTTTTTCATGTACAACCTCCTTTTTTGGTTATTTATGGTTTATTATTTTTACATAAATTCTTCTTTTTCTTGGGCCATCAAATTCAGCAAAAAATATACTCTCCCAAGTACCTAATTTTAACTTAGAGTCTTCTATAAATACAAACTTCTGATTTCCAATCAAAATACTTTTTAAATGAGCAGAAGAATTACCCTCTATATGTCTATAATTGGGATCTCTCCAAGGAAAAATTTTCTCTAATACATACTCTATATCATTTCTAACATCAGGATCTGAATTCTCATTTATAAAAATTCCTGCTGTTGTATGAGGAGTATAAATAAAACAAATACCTTCTTTTATATTTTCTTTATTTATTAATTTATTAATGTCTAAAGTAATATCTATAAAATCTGTATGTTTTTCTGTTTGTATTTCTAAAGTATAAATCATATATATATAAAATATAAAAATAATTAAATATTGTCAATATATTTCTAAAGTATAAATCATTACATACTCTCATAATTTATTTTATATAAATCTTTTCTGATCTTATATCTTTTAAATGTGTTGTAATTTCATAAGGAATAGTTAATGCTTGCTTTGCCATATTTTCAACAGATAAACTCCAATCATATTCGCCATCTATTATTTTAACCTTATCTCCCACTTTTACTTTATCCTCTATACCATTTAAGTTTATAATTATTTGGTCCATACAAACAGTTCCAATAATAGGTACAATGGTATCTCTTATAAGTACCTTCCATTTATTTGTTAAAATTCTAAAAATACCATCACCATAGCCTATAGGTAAAATTCCTATATAAGTATCATCTTCAGCTTGCCATGTTAATCCATAAGAGACATAATCACCTCTTTTTATTTCTTTTATTCCAATTAAAGTAGTTTCTAAAGAAAGTGCTGGTTTTAACTCTATAAATTCTCTAAACATCTCTGACGGGTAATAACCATAAGAAGAAATTCCAGGTCTTACCATATCAAAAAAGGTTGTCTCATCTTTTAATAAAGCAGCTGAATTTGCACAATGAAATATTATATCATCTTTACCCATATCTTTTATTTCTGAAACAATACTATAAAACTCTCCCTTTTGATTTAAGAAAAAGGTCATATCATAATCATCAGCTGTAGCAAAATGAGTATATACTCCCCCAATTTTATATTTTGCTGTTTTTATCACTTCTAAAACCTGCTCTGGATAAAGTCCATGTCTATGCATACCTGTATCAACCTTTATGTGAGCCTCAGGAATATACTTTCCATAGCTTATAACTAATTGATTATAAAACTCATGATTTTCTAAGGTTGAAATTGTAGGATTCACATTTAAAATAATACACATTTCCAATTCCTCTTTTGTTGGGGTTCCTAAAAGCAAAATAGGCTTTTCTATATTTAATTTCCTTATAATAGAAGCTTCCATTATATTGGCCACACCAAAATAGTCTACTAGGGGACTATTCTTGAAATATTTTACAACTTCTTCTATTCCATGTCCATAGGCATCAGCCTTAACTGGTAAAAGAATCTTTGTTCCTTTAGTATGTTCTTTGATTCTTTCTAAATTATATTCAATATTTTTTAAATTTATAATAATCTTATTAAGAAAATTTTGTTCCATATTAGTCTCCTATCTTCATTTAAAAACAATACCTAATTTTCTAGCAATTTCATATAATAAAATAGCTGTTGTATTTGAAACATTCAAACTATTTTTATACCCATATACAGGAATCTCTAAAACCGCTTTTGTTTGTATTAAAATATGAGAAGCAATACCTAAAGCCTCATTCCCAAAAATAAATGCAGATGGTAATTTTATATCATCATATTCAAACAAATTTTTACTTATCCTCGTTGTTTCTAAAGCATATATATCTACCTTTTTTTCTTTTAAAAAATTGATAGCATCCTCAGTATATTTATAATATATCCAATCCACATACTTTTCTGCTCCCATAGCTGTTTTTTGAACCTTGGGATTATCAGGGGTGGGAGTAGTTCCACATAGTAGTATCTTATTTACTCTTATAGCATCAGCAGTTCTTATAATATTACCAACATTATAGGCTGATCTTAAATTATCTAATACTAAATAAATATCATTGGTAGGTAAACTATTCTTTTCTATAAAAAATTTATCAAAAGTTCTAATCTTATGTGCTTTTGTAGGTATCATTTATATCTAAATACCTCTGATAAACTGCTTTACCATGAAAATATAAATTTTCAATCTCCGCAAACTTCTTTATCTTTAAAGCATTTTTTATTATTGCTTCTTTAGAATAAAAAATTAAACTACTTCTTTTAATAAAATCATAAACTCCTAATGGAGAAAAAAATCTCGCTGTAGAGGATGTTGGTAATACATGATTTGGTCCTGCCCAGTAATCTCCAACTGGTTCAGAAGAATATTCTCCCACAAAAATCGCTCCTGCATTTTTTATTTTGTTAAATACAACTTCTTCTATTAAATCTTTATTCACAACTACTTCTAAATGTTCTGGAGCTATTTTATTAATAATATCTACTGCTTCATCTATATCTCTTGTTATAATTATTGCTCCATATCTTTCTAAAACTTCCTTTATTTCATTTTCATATTTAAAGCCATCAAGCTCCTTTTCTATAATATTTTGAACTTCTTTAGCTAATCTTTCACTTGTGGTAACCAAAATAGCAGATTCCATTCCCGAGCCATGCTCTGCCTGAGATAATAAATCTAAAGCTACCCATTGTGCATTTGCACTATCATCTGCTAACACTACTATCTCAGAAGGCCCTGCAATCATATCAATATCTACATACCCAAAAACTTCTCTTTTCGCCATTGCTACATAAATATTTCCTGGACCAACAATTTTATCCACCTTTCTTATAGTTTCTGTTCCAAAAGCTAAAGCTGCAATAGCCTGAGCTCCTCCAATTAGATAAACTTCATCTACTCCAGCTAAATATAAAGTAGCTCCTATAATAGGATTATCAAAAAAATTCTTTGGTGGTGTAACAGCTACTATCCTTTTTACACCAGCTATTTTAGCAGGAACTACGTTCATTAAAACACTTGAAGGATAAAAAGCTTTACCTCCAGGGATATATACCCCTACACTATCTATTGGAGTAATTTTTTGACCTAACTTTACATTATTAGGAAATTCTTCTATCCAGGTAAATTCTAATTGATATCTATGATAATTTTTTATATTATCTTTTGCTTCTTTTAAAATATCCAAAATTTCTTTCGAAACTTTATTATATAGATCTTCTAAAATATCTTTTGTTATTATTAAATCGTTTATGTTAACATCCAACCCATCGTACTTTTTGGTAAATTCTATTATTGCTTCATCTTTTTTACTTTTTACCTTTTCTATAATCTCCTTTACTACTTTTTCTATCTCTTCAGAAAATTCTATCTTTCGCTCCAATATATTATTTAATTTATTGTTTAATTTTTCATTTTCTTTTTTAATATTAATTATGTCCATTTCCCTTCACCTCTTTTTATATAAAGAAAATAAAAAAACCCTTATGACTCTCTCTTAGAGTCATAAGGGTATATATATAATTTTTCTTTTAACTCCCAGTTTTATTTTATTAAAAATACTTTTACTTTACTTTAGATACTTCTTTCCACCATTTTTCATATTCTTCATCACTATCAAAATAATCAATAACACTTACAATTGCTTTATAATTATCTATATCATACTCTTTTATTTTTACAGGCACTTTATCACCAACATTAAATATACTACTTAATTTATTTATTTTCTTTTTAGTAATTTCACTAATAGGTAAAATAGCTTCAAATTCATTATTAATATCAACTATTACACTTTTTGGTAATACTCTTACTACTTCCGCTTCTACCTTTATACCTACAGGGTATTTTTCAATTATTTTATCCCAAGGATTCTCTTGTGTCTGTTTATAGCCTAAAGAAATCTTTCTTTCATTTTTATCTATATTCAACACAACAACTTCAATTTCATCACCTTTCTTAAACATTTTACTTGGATCTATATATCTCTTTGTCCATGATAAATCAGAAGTATGAACTAGCCCATCTATACCACCTGGTAATTCTACAAACACTCCAAAATTTGTTATATTACATACCTTACCTTTTACTTTTGAACCTACTGGAAACTTTTCTTCTATATTTTGCCAAGGATCCTCTCCTAATTGTTTTAAACCTAAAGAGATCTTTCTCTCTTTCTTATCAATTGAGAGAATTTTTGCTTTTACTTTATCTCCTTCTTTATATACATCTCTAGGCTTTTGATCTGGAGCTAAAGGTATTTCTGAAACATGTATTAATCCTTCAATACCTGGTTCTAACTCTACAAAAACACCATAATCAGTTACAGCAACCACTGTTCCCTCTATAACATCACCTACTTTATACTTATCACCTACTCTTTCCCATGGATGTGGTTCAAGCTGTTTTAATCCCAATGATATTCTTTCCTTCTTTTCATCAAAGCCTAAAATTTTAACTTTTATTCTATCACCTACCTTAAAATATTGAGAGGGATGTTTTACTCTACCCCAAGAGATATCTGTAATATGTAAAAGTCCATCTGCCCCACCTAAATCAATAAATACTCCATAATCTGTAACATTTTTTACAATACCTTCTCTCACCTGTCCTACTTGGAGCTCTTTCAATAATTGTTCTCTCATTTTTTCTCTTTCTTCTTCTAATATAATTCTTCTAGACACTACTATATTCTTTCTTAATTTATTTATCTTAACAATTTTAACATCTATTTCTTTTCCAACCCATTCATCCATATTTGGTATTGGTTTAATATCAATTTGACTACCTGGTAAAAAGGCATCAACACCTAATAAATCAACTAGCATTCCTCCTTTAATTCTCTTTAAAATCTTTGCCTTTAATATTGTTCCTTCCTTGTAGTATCTTTCAATATCATCCCATAACAAGATATATCTAGCCTTTAACATTGAAATCTTAACCTTACCTTCTTCATCTTCCAAAGCTTCTAAATATACATCAATCTCATCTCCAACTTTATATTTTGAAATATCTCTAAACTCTGATAATGGAATTACACCCTCACTCTTATATCCAATATCAACAAAGACACCCTCTTCTGTAATTGCAACAATAACTCCTTTTATAACCTTTCCTTCTTCATAAACAGTTACAGCCTGTTTTAATTTCTCATCAATCTTTTCATCCTTAATTGTACTATCTTTTTCTTTTTGCCATAACTCTTCAACTTCCTTTGGGTCTTTATAAATCTTCTCTCCCGGTAAAATCTGACTTAAATCTACACTCATACTATATACCTCCTTACATTTTTTTCTTCTCTATATTTACATTTTTTTTATTGAAATTTCAACATCTTTTATAATCCAATCAGGAGTAGAAGCACCTGCACTTATTCCAACTCTTTTTACATCTTTAAACCATTCAGGATTTAATTCATCCTTTGTTTCTATAAAATATGCCTTTTTAGCTTCTTTTTTTGCTATAGAATATAATTTATTAGTATTTGAGGAATTTTTTCCTCCTATAACTATTATTAAATCTACTATCTTAGCTAATCTTCTTGTTGCTTCTTGTCTTTTTCTTGTAGCATCACAAATAGTGTTATATACCTTTATATTCTCAACTAGAGGCATAATATCATTTATTATGTTTTTATAATCTTCTATTTTTAGTGTTGTCTGAGCTACAAAGCCTACCCTCTTATATTTTACCACTCTATCTTCTCTTATATCTACCAAATCCTCTGCCTTAAAAATCTTATACTCTAAAAACTCAACCCTTTCGTTTTCTGGTATATTATAATATTCTTCTGGGTCTATTACTATTGTATTATTTCCATAAGATACTAATCCTTTAACCTCTGGATGTTCAGGTTTGCCTACCACAACAACCTTATAACCTTCTTTTGATAGATTTGCCACATACATTTGAGCTTTTTTTACAAAAGGACATGTGGCATCTATTATTTTTAAATTCTTTTCCTTAGCCTTTTCAAATTCTTCTTTAGGAATTCCATGAGACCTTATTATGACATAGCTATTATCTGGAACCTCATCTATACTATTAACCGTAATTACTCCTAACTTTTTCAATCTTTCTACTTCTTGAGGATTATGAATAATTGGACCAAGGCTGTATAATATAACATTATCCTTAGCCTCTTTTAATATCATATTTATTGCTCTTTTTACTCCAAAACAAAATCCTAAATCCTCAGCTCTTACTATCTCAATACTCATTTTTCAATTTGTTTTAAAACATAATCAACTACAAACTTTACTTGTTCATCTATAGTCATATTGGTAGTATCTACTTCTATCGCATCATCAGCTTTTTTTAAAGGACTATCCTCTCTTGTTTGATCTAGGTAATCTCTTCTTTTTATATCCTCAAGTACTTTTTCATAAGTAATATCTATATTTTTTTCTTTAAATTCCTTCCATCTTCTTTTTGCTCTCTCTTCTGCAGACGCTGTAAAGAAAAATTTAAAATCAGCATTTGGAAATACAACTGTGCCTATATCTCTACCATCTAATATACAACTATTTTTAGCTCCATACTCTCTCTGTTTTTCTACCAATACTCTTCTAACTTCACTAACTGCACAATAATCTGAAACTGCTCTTGTTATATCAGGAGTCCTTATTATATCAGAGATATCTTCATTATTTACTATTATTACTTCTTTATCTCCATCAAAATAGAATTTGAAATCTAAACTTTTTGCTAACTCTTCAAGACGCTTTTTATCAATTAAAGGAATATTATTTTTTAATGCAAAATAAGTTAAAGCTCGATACATTGAACCTGTATTTAAGTAAGATATACCTAAAATTTGAGCAACCTTTTTGGCTGTAGTACTCTTTCCACTAGCTGCTGGTCCATCTATAGCTATAATTATATGTTTATCTTTTGGAATCATAAGTAATAAAAAATAAATTTATTTATATAAAAATCAAAAAATTATCTATAATTAGTTAAAAACCCTAAAGCCTTATCGAGTTCATCAATAGGAACTAATGTATCAAAGCATGGGCCATTAATTCTGATATTTAAGATACCATATACTGGTATTGGATAAGCATCTATTATTCCCTCTACCAAATCCCTTTCACAAGCAACAGCAACTATTACTGTTGGTCTTACCTCAACAATTATTTTTCTTGCTAGTGTACCTCCTGTTGCTACCTTTACATTCTCAATACCATATTTTTCTGCTAAATCAAGGATATACTTAATATCGCATTTTCCACATTTTGCACAATTTTTTATATCTATTGTTATTCTATAAGGGCATTTATGCCATTGAATACAATGGGGAAGAAGAATTAAAACCCTTTTACTAGATATTCGACCTGCCTTTGCTAGAGCTTCAATCATTGCATTATTTACAGTAACAAAACTATTTCCTATTTCATCCCGAGAGAAACCTAAAAAACCTCCAAGAATATAAGTAATAGGATAAAGAACCTTAACAGTTATACTCTTTTCACTATGAGGATATAAAAAATCTCTTTTTGTTAATACTGTTAAGAAAATTAAAGATAATCCTCCAAATATAATAATTAAAAATAAAATTCCTAAAAATGTAATTCCATATGCTAAATACGGATGAAATTCATAAAGTCTAGGATATATTAAATAAAGAATAACACCTTCTACAACTGCTAAAATAAAAAAACTTAAATAGGATAAAAAGAAAAATATTCTCGGATTTGTGATATCTTTAATTCTTTTTGCAATTTCTGGAGGAAGGGCTTTATAACATGTAATCTGTTTAGGAAAACTTTTTTTAGCTTCCTCTATCTCTTTTGCTAATTCTTTTAATGAAGGTTCTCCCATCTATTTCAACCTTTTTATAATAGACCTTTCATTTTCTTTGCAACCTCAGGTTCTTCTCTTAAAGCACAGAACTTTCCACACATTGTACATTTTTCCTCATCTCCACTTGGTGGTCTTTTTTCTCTATAACTTCTTGCCTTCTCAGGATCAAAGGTTAATGAAAAAATCTCTTCCCATCTAAATACTCTTTTTGCTTTTGCCATTTTAATCTCTTTTTCCCATGCCTGAGGTTTTCCCCTCGCTACATCTGCAGCATGGGCTGCAATCTTTGAAGCAATTACACCTTCTTTAACATCATTCACATCAGGAAGAGCTAAATGCTCTGCTGGAGTAAGATAACATAAAAAATCTGCTCCTTCCATTGCTGCCAAAGCGCCTCCTATAGCACCTGCTATATGATCATATCCAATAGAAATATCTGTCACAAGAGGTCCAAGTATATAAAACGGAGCCCCTTTTGTCAATGACTTCATTATTTTTATATTTTCAACAACCATATTTAAAGGAACATGTCCTGGACCTTCTACCATTACCTGAACTCCATACTCCCTAGCTTTTTCTACTAATTCTGCCAATACTATAAGTTCTGAAATTTGCCCTTTATCTGTTGCATCTATTGTCGCGCCTGGCCTAAATCCATCCCCTAAAGACAAGGTTACGTTATATTCCTTTGCCATTTCTAAGATTTTATCAAAATGTTCATATAGAGGATTCTCTTTTTCATTATAAACTATCCATCTTGCTAAAATTGAGCCTCCTCTTGAAACTATCCCTTCAATACGCTTGGAGGCTATAAGATGTTTTACAGTCTCTTTTGTTACTCCAGCATGAATTGTAATAAAATCTATACCATCTGTGATATGCTTCTCAAATGCTTTTAAGATTTCATCAACAGTCATATGAAGAATACTCTTCTTATGGATTTCTACAGCCTCTACCGCAGCAGAATAAATAGGAACACTTCCCACCGGTACATCTGACAATTCTAATATCCTTTTTCTTATCTCATCCAAATCACCACCTGTAGAAAGATCCATTACTGCATCAGCACCATATTTTATTGCTACTTTTAATTTCTTCAACTCTTCATCTAAATTATGATAATCATCTGATGTTCCTATATTTGCATTTACCTTAACTAAGAGACCCTCACCTATTGCTAAAGGTTTTTTTATTCTTTTTAACCTTTTTTTATTTCCAACAACAACAATTGTTCCCTTTTCTATTCCCTCAATTAGATGCTCTTCAGAAACCTTCTCATATTCTGCTGCTTTTTTTAAATATTCTCTAAAATCAGGATCATTTAAAATTTCATATTTATAATTCTTTTGCAGATACATAATTATATCTCCTTTTACCTTAAACTCCAGTTACTAACAAAAATAAAATCTTTTTCTGTAATTTGTGGTAAATTTTTTGTCTCAATTCTGAATATCTCTTTCTCATTTAAGTTATCATCTAGTTGTATAACAGTTAAAACATCCTGTGAATACTTCTTACCATAAAAATATAAAATACTAAGAGCAGAAGTAAGAAAATTATTATCATAAATTTTTTCTAGTAGAGCTACAGGCCCTTTATTGTTAAGAGACTTTACAAAGAAAAGTTTATCTTTATTCTTCTTGAAAATAGTGTGGTAAAATAATTTTCCTTCTTCCTCCGTTCTTGAAAGAATAATCTTCCCCATACCTGGTACTCTTAAATGCCTTCCAAGTTTTAGTAAGAATATATCAAAAGGCTCTATATCTCTATAGGTAGTATTATCTAAAAGTTCTTTCAATTTTTTAGAATAACCAACCTCTGTCAATAAACAACCTCCTCCTGGTGAAGGATAATTTAATCCAAACTCCTCTGCTAATTTCATTTGTCTTTCTCTTGATCTTCCTTTTATATCTAAAAGCTTCTCTCTATCAACCCATCCTTCTCGTTCTGGTAAAGTTGGCTCTAAAAGTTTTGCTGAAAGAGGTCTTAAGGTTATATCTCCTAAAAAAGTGAGTTTATCCACCATTCTAAGAGCCTCTTTTCTCTGAGATTTAGGACGTTGCCCTAAAACCTCTCCAGTTATTATAAAATGGCCTCCAATCTCATCTAAATACTCTTTTGCTGTTTTTATCTGCATAGCATGACAATCTATACATGGATTTAATGCTTTTCCAAAACCATAAACATTATTTTTTATCACATCAAGTTGCTTTTTTGTTATATCAATAATCTTAATAGGAAGATTAAGTTGTTTTATATAAGATATACGAGAACTTAACTTAGAAGAAAAGAAATAACTCTGAAAATGAACAACATGGACCTCTATGCCTTGCATAGCAATCAGTTTTGCTGCCAATAAACTATCAAGCCCCCCAGACACTAAAGCCACCGCCTTTATATTAGTCATTTCTACTACCCTTGTTTTATTTTAAATATTATAGTTTTAGTAGTATTTAAATATAAAAAAATAAGCGACTACCCTTTAAAGGATAGCCGCCTCTTTAGAATTATTTTCCATTCTAAATTTTATAAATTTATTTGCTTTCTTCTGTTGAAGCCTCTTCATTCTTGCTCGCTATCTTGTCATAATCAACCAATTCAATTATAGCAAGTTCGCTATTATCTCCTCTTCTTCTTTTATCTAATTTATAAATCCTTGTATATCCTCCATTTCTTTCTAAATAAATAGGTGCTATTTCATTAAATAATTTATACATAGCCTCTTTTTTATATAAAAACTTTAAAGCCAGTCTTCTCGCTGCTAAAGTATTCTTTTTCCCATAAGTAATAAGTCTTTCTACTAAAGATCTAACTGCTTTTGCTTTTACTAATGTTGTTGTAATCCTTCCATATAAAATTAAATCAGTAGCCAAATTTCTAAGAACTGCTTCTCTATGTTCTTTTAATCTTGATAACTTCTTTACTTTCTTTCTATGACGCATACCTTCTCTCCTATAAAGAATTTAATGTTTTTAATCGTTCATTATCTCTTCTACTTCTTTTTTCATACCAAGTCTTAATCCTAATCTCTTCAATACATCATTAATCTCTTCTAATGACTTCTTCCCAAAATTTTTTAACTTTAATATTTCATCTTCTTCATATTTTACTAAATCTGCTAATGTCTCAATATTTGCACTCTTTAAACAATTTGTACTTCTTACAGATAACTCTAATTCAGATATTTTCATAGATAATAGCCTCTTCATTTGCTCTTTCTTTTCATCTACCTCAACAACTTCCTCTTCTTCTATTTCTATTGTATTAAAAATAAATAAGTTAAAATGATCAATTAAAACATTCGCTGCATATGATATAGCTTCATCAGGTGTTATACTTCCATCTGTCCATACATTTAAAATAAGTCTTTCTAAATCTGTTCTTTTTCCAACTCTAACATTTTCTATATAAAATGATACTTTTTCTACTGGAGAATATAATGTATCCATCCAAATATATCCCACAGGAACATCATCAGTTACCTCATGTTCTTCTTCAGGAACATAACCTCTTCCAATATTTACATATATTTCCATATCAAGAACACCATCTTTATTAAGCTCTGCTATATGAAGATCTGGATTTACAATTTCAACTCCTGCAGGGGTTTCTATATCAGCAGCTTTTACTTCTCCGGGACCCTTTACTTGTAACTTTAAGGTTGCTTCTTCTAAATCTCCACCTAATTTTACTCTTAGCTTTTTTAAATTTAAAATAATCTCTGTAACATCTTCTCTAACACCAGGAATTGTAGAAAACTCAGTCAATACTCCTTCTATTTTTACCCTGACAACTCCAGCTCCTGGAATTGAAGATAATAAAACTCTTCTTAAAGCATTTCCTATTGTTGTAGCATATCCCTTTTCTAATGGTTCTATATAATAAGTAGCAAATCTATCGTTAGAATTTTTGTCCTTCTTAACATCAGATGGCATATTTAACTTTTTCCATTTCATAGCAACCTTATCCCTCCGAAAAAATTCTTTTTAATTATTATTTAGAATATAACTCTATTATTAAACTCACATTTAACCAAGGCACTGCTTCTTCTCTAATAGGCTTCCCAATAACCTTAGCACTTTGAGTAGCCTTATTGACTTCTAACCATGAAGGTATTTCTTTTCTTTCCTTCAAAGTATTAACAATTATTTCTAAATTTTTCTCTTTTGTTTTTGGTTTTACTTCAAAAACATCACCTTCTTTTAATAAAGTAGAAGGAATATTAACCTTTTTTCCATTTAATAAGAAATGACCATGTGTAACAAGTTGTCTTGCTGCAGCTAATGTAGGAGCAAATCCTGCTCTATATACCATTACATCAAATCTTCTTTCTAATAATTCAATAAAATTATCCCCTACGTTACCACCCATTCTTGTTGCTTTATCGAAATAATTTCTGAACTGTCTTTCAGACACACCATAAAAAAATCTTGCTTTTTGCTTTTCCATTAATTGAAGACCATATTGGGATAACTTTTTATTAGCATTTAACCTACCATGTTGTCCTGGTGGATAAGGTCTCTTTTTTAATATTTTATCAAACTTTGGATTTCCAAAGATATTTATTCCAAATTTTCTTACTAATTTTGCTCTTGGTCCTGTATATCTTGCCATAGATTCATTCCTCCAAATTTAACTATAGTTTTATACTCTTCTCTTTTTTCTTGGTCTACAACCATTATGAGGTATTGGAGTTACATCCTTTATTGCTACTATTTTTAATCCTGTATTAGCTATAGCTCTTATAGCTGTTTCTCTACCACCACCAGCACCTTTAATATAAATCTCAACTTCTTTTACTCCTCTATCTAATATTTCCTTAGAAACTTTTTCTGCTGCAAGTTGTGCAGCATAAGGTGTTGATTTTCTAGCCCCTTTAAATCCTACAGTTCCTCCAGAAGCCCATGCAATTACATCACCTTTTTCATCTGTAGCAGTAATTATAGTATTATTAAAACTACATTTTACATAAATTCTTCCTCTAGTACCTACATACTTTTTCTTCTTTTTCTTATCTGCCATATCTTTTCCCTCTCAATTTTTTATTGTTTCATCTCTTATTTTTTAGGTGCTTTCTTTTTATTTGCGATTGTTCTTCTAGGACCTTTTCTTGTTCTTGCATTAGTTCTTGTTCTTTGTCCTCTAACAGGTAATCCTCTAATATGTCTTATACCTCTATAACACTTAATATCTTTAAGCCTTTTTATATTCATTGCTATTTCTGTTCTTAAAGCACCTTCTACCTTATAATTATTTTCAATTTCTTTTCTTAACTTTGCTACTTCTTCGTTTGTTAAATCTTTTACTTTCTTTGCTGGGTCAATTCCTGTATCTTTTAAAATTTTCATTGCTGTACTTTTCCCTATACCATATATATATGTTAATGCTATCTCAAGTCTTTTATTTTGTGGTAAATCTACTCCTGCTATACGTGCCAAAATACACCTCCCTTAAAATTTTTTTATTAACCTTGTCTTTGTTTATGTCTTGGATTCTTACAAATTACTCTTACAATACCTTTTCTTCTTATTATTCTGCAATCCTTACATCTCTTTTTTACACTTGCTTTTACCTTCATATCCACCTCACTTTTACTTATATCTGTATACTATTCTACCCTTTGTTAAATCATATGGAGATATTTCTATAAGTACCCTATCACCCGGTAATATTTTAATATAGTTCATTCTCATCTTACCTGATATATAACCTAAAATAACATGACCATTATCTAACTTTACCTTAAATGTTGTATTAGGTAAAGTTTCAATAACAACGCCTTCAACTTGTAATACATCTTTTTTACCCATAGTCTTTATCCCAAATTTTCTATACCTTTGTTACTATTATATTTCCTTCCTTTGTAAAAATTACAGTATTTTCATAATGTGCTGTTAAGCTATCATCTATAGTAGTTACAGTCCATCCATCTTTAGGGTCTATTTTTATTTCATAGCTTCCTGCTGATATCATAGGCTCTATAGCTAATACCATATTATCATATATTACAGGCCCTGTATTAGGTATACCATAATTAGGAACTTGAGGTTCCTCATGCAAATTACGTCCTACTCCATGCCCAACTAAATCCCTAATTACTGAATACCCATGCTTTTCAACAAAACTTTGAATCATATACCCTAAATCACCTATAGTATCTCCTACTTTTATATTTTCTATAGCATAATAGAAAGAACTTTCACAAACTTCTACTATTCTCTTTTTTTCTGGAGTTACCTTTCCTATCATGTAAGTTCTTGCCGCATCCACATGAAATCCATTCTTATAAATACCTACATCAATTGAAACGATATCGCCTTCTTTAACAATTTTATTCCTTTTTGGTATCCCATGTACTAATT
>JAMORN010000305.1 GCA_027063545.1 bacterium
TATCCAATAATTTTAATTTATCTTCTCTTTTTACTATAGGGGTATATAATAAAAAGAAAACAGGTTGATTTGTCTTGAAAAATTCCACCATCTCTCTTAAAAGATTTAATCCTTTATCCACTTTATTTTTATCTTCTAATGCTTTATAAAAACCTAAAGCATATCTTTTTGCTATAAGATTTTTTTCCATTTTCTAAAACTCCATTATTTCCACTTTTCTAAATACTCTTTTATAATTTTTTCTTGATTTATATTTTCTAAATTTTCCTTTATTAACTTTTCAGCAATAAAAGTAGATAAAGAGATTACTTCTTTTATTAGTTCCTTTTTAGCTTCATTTATAATATGTTCTTTTTGCTCTTCAGCTTCTTTTAATATAGAAGATTTTAAATTTTCTGCATCCTCTAAAATCTTCTTTGCCTGTTCTCTTGCTTTTACTTCAGCATCTTCTATAATTTTTTTAGCTTCAAGTCTTGCTTCTCTTAGTTGTTCTTCCCTCTTCTTTAATAATTCTTCAGCTTCTATCCTACTCTTCTCTGCTGTTTCCAAGTCATTTCTTATCTTTTCAGCCCTTTTATCTAAAAATTCAAGTAAAGGCTTATATAAAAATACATAGAGTATATACATTAATATCAAAAAGTTTATTATAGTCAAAACCATTGTCCAATTTAAAGACATCATAGGACAAAACCTCTTTTATAATAATTTAAATATAAATATTACTTTCCACCAAATAAGAATATTAAAATCAATGCTATAACCAACGAATAAATACCTGTAGATTCAGAAACAGCTTGTCCAACCAACATTGTTCTTGTAATTAAACCTGCTTGCTCTGGATTTCTACTTACTCCTTCACAAGCCTTAGAAGCTGCCATTCCTTCTCCTATTCCTGGTCCAATAGCTCCAAATCCCATTGCTATTCCTGCACCTAAAAGAGCTGCTGCTCTTACTAAATCTGCTCCTGTGATTGCATCCATGTTTATAACCTCCTTTTATAAAACTAATTTTTTGTTTTATATTTATTTGTTTATTACTTTACTACAAATATTAATATAAAAGCTATAACCAAAGCATATGTACTTGTAGATTGGGCTACAGCTTGTCCTAAAAGCATTGTTCTCATTACAACAGGTGTTGCTTCAGGATTCTCAGAAACACCTTTCGCTGCACCTTGAGCTGCAGAACCAGAACCAATTCCTGGTCCAATAGCACCTGCTCCCATTGCTATACCTGCAGATAACATCGCAACAAATCTTACTAAATCGTTACCTTTATCACCTATGAATAAAAGAATAAAAGATACCAATAAAGCAAAAATAGTAGGTGTTTGAGCTACAGCTTGTCCCAATAACATTATTTTTAATAAATTTCCACTCTCCTCTATTTTTTTACCCATCCCTTTTATAGCATCCTCTGCAGCCATTCCTGTTCCTATACCTGAGCCTATAGAACCTAATCCTATAGAAATTCCTGCTCCAAGTAGTGCGCCTATAGTAATTAAATCTCCTCCTGGAAAACTCATAAAAATTAATATTAAAGAGACAACTAATGCAAAAATTATAGGTGTTTGAACAACTGCCTGCCCAACAAGCATATTTGCTAAAAATGTATTATTAAAACGTGGTTGTCTTGCCGCAGCTTCACAAGCCGCCTTTCCTGCTAGTCCTGCTCCATAACCAGAACCTAATCCTCCAAGACCTATAGCAATACCTGCTGATAGATAAGCAAATGCTTGATTTAAATCTGAAGGTGTTCCTATAAATACCAATATTATAGCTATAACTAATGCAAATATAGAAGCAGAACCTGTACCTGCTTGTCCTATTAACATTGTTTTAAAAATTTCATTATTAGCTCCTGGTTGTATAGAGATTCCTTTTACCCCATCCTCTGCAGAAAAGCCCATACCTATACCAGAACCTAATCCTCCTAATCCTATAGCAATACCAGCTCCTAAAAATTTTAAAAAATTACCCCAATCTCCTACCTCTACCATTATAAATCCTCTTCATTTAAAGGTTTGTTTTCTTCTTCATCCGTTTCTATAACATCAGCTAACGCAACAGCTGTATAAGTTAAAGCTAACATTGAAAAAACAAAAGCCTGTATTGTTCCAACAAATACTCCAAAAAACGCATTCAGAAGAGGTGGTAAAACAATATATCTTACTAAAGAAGAAACTACTATTATAATTATAGCACCTCCTAAAATATTTCCAAACAAACGGAAAGCCAAGGAAATACCTTTTGCTATTTCTCCTATAACATTTAAAGGAAATAAAAGAAATATAGGATCTGCATAGCTTTTTAAATATCCTCTTATACCAAACTCTTTAATCATAGAACCATGAACTACAAATATAACAATTAACATAAGACCCACTGGCACATTTAAATCTCTTGTTGGTTCCGCAAATTCAAGCCATTCCAAAAATGGTTTTCCATCAGGTGTTTTTACTATTTGCCAAAAACTTGGGAAAATTCCCATCATATTTGAAATCCATATAAAAACAAACAAAGTTATTATTAAAGGAAAATATTTTCTACCTCTAGACTTTAATGTTGATTTTGTTAAATCATCAAAGAATTCTACTAAAAGTTCTGTCACACTTTGTAATCTTGTTGGAATATAATCTGAAAGTTCAACCTCTTGATTTTGAGAAAGTTTTTTTAGAACATTTTTCACTTTAAAACCAATAATTAATCCTGGAATTAACATTATAAAAGATACTAACCACTCCATCAACATTGTATTAGCATGAAAAGATATTCCAAAGATAGACCATTTGTGATATTCTGTCCTTATAGAGATACCTGAGTCTTGATAAAAAAGAATCACTATAACAATCTCTAATAGAATTAAAAGAATAACTGGTATAAAAACCTTTTTTTTCAAAGGATTTCTCCTTTTTTATTAAAATTTAAAATTATGTTAATTTAACTTTTTTATAAAAAAGCTTAAAAAATTTATTCCTATCTGATAAAGAACTACACCTACGAAGACCCCCAAATCTAAACCATACTTTTTTATTAATAAAATAAATATAAAAATTATTGTTAAAAATCTCAAAAAATTTCTTACAAAAAATACATTTTTTTTTCTTGTCTCTATATAATTAAAAACATCATTAGCTAAAAGAAAAATATTAATATTTCCTACTATAATTCCTAAAATAATCCCTTTTATTGTTAAAGGAAAATTTGTTTTTAGAGAAAGTATTTCTATTATAGAAAAAATCAATAATGATGTTATAAAACTAAATATTGATAGAAAAAAACTTACCTTTAAGGTAAAAATAAAAGCTTTTTTCTTGTTAAAGTCTTTATTAGTATAAACGTTATCTATATTATTTATAAAAAAATCTACCATAATATTTATTTGGTATTAAATGTTTTTTCTACTTCCTGAGGATTTTCTATCATCTTACAAAAACCATTAAAAATAGCCTTTTCATTAATTATTAATTCTCTAGTTTTTAAATCACCAATTAAGACAGCCTTTTCTTCTATTTCCATTTTGTTTTTTATTGTAACATTTCCTGTTATCTTTCCTGCTAAAACACAATTATCAGCTTCTACTTCTGCTTCTATAATACCTGTTTTTCCTATAGTTAAATTTCCTTTTACAACCAATTTTCCTTTAAGTCTTCCATCTATTCTTATATTTCCTTCTACTTCTATAGTTCCTTCTATAAAAGTCTTTTCAGCAATTAATGTATACTCCATATTATTATTTTTTATTGGCATTAACCTTCTCCTTTCATTTTTTTTGTTGATTTTATAAAGTCTAATGGTGATATATTTTTATTATCTTTTAAAATTTCATAATGTAAATGGGAACCTGTTGTTACACCTGTTTTTCCAACAAGTCCTATAATCTGACCTTTCTTAACCTTTTCTCCTTCTTTAACAAAGATTTTATCACAATGAGCATATTTTGTTTTAAATCCATAATCATGTTGTATGACTATATATTTACCAAAATAATCAGAATAACCCACAGATACTACAATACCATCAGCTGTTGCATAAAAAGGTGTTCCTTCTTTTGCTGTAATATCTATACCTAAATGTTTTCCTTCTATAAAATCTGCAGAAATCCAGCCTTGTAAAGGGAGAATATTAGGTATTTTATTATATAATAATTTTGAAGATTCTAAATCTGCAAAAAAATCTTGGTCATTACCATTTAATAAACTTTTTATATCTATTTTTTTTGTTGTAGATATATTTAATATCTTTCTTAACTTTCTTTCAATATTTTTTATTTTTATAATGTTCTTTTTTAAAATATAAAGTTCTTCTAAATTTTCTTTTAATTCTAAATTTTCAACCTTTAAATTCATATATCTATTATATAAATAAAAAAATGTTCCATAAAAAAATGTAGAAAAAATAAAAAGAGAAAATATTAGTAATATTAAACTAATAAAAAAGTAAAAACGAAATTTTGTTATAAAAAATGTCTTTACTTCTCCACCATCTTCTGGCATTATTTGGATTATAAATTTTTTACTCTTCATTTTTATCTAAATCCTTAAATATTTTTGAGATATCGTCTTCTGAAATTATAAAAGAAATCTTTAGTCCTTTCTTTGTTTTTTCTAATTTTAATTTTTTTATTTCTGGATAATTATTTTCAATTTTATTTTTAATTTCATTTAAAAAAGTATTATCCTCTATATTTTTTATCTTTTTTCCTTTATTTTTTATATTTCTTACTAAATTCTCTACTTCTCTTGCGGTTAGATTCTTTTTTACAATCTGAGAATATATACTTTCCATTTCTTTTTCAGATAATGTAATAATAGGCTTTATTTGGCCCATAGAAACTTTTTTTTCTAATAAATCTTTCTTTATATAATCAGGTAATTTTGTTAATCTAATATAGTTCGTGACAGAGGCTCTTGAAATTCCTATTAAATTTGCTATTTCCTCATCTTTTAATTTAAATTTTTCTTTTAATTTTTTAAAAGATTCTCCTTTTTCAATATCTGTTAAATCAACCCTTTGAAGATTTTCAACAATACTTAAGAGAAAAAGACCTTTATCATCTATTTCTAAAATTCTCGCTGGAATTGTCTCTTTCCCTAAATATTCAAAAGCTCTAAGTCTTCTTTCTCCACTTATTAATATATATTTATCTTCATCTTTTTTTACCACAATTGGATTTATTAATCCATTTTTTTCTATAGAATTTGCTAGTTCAACTATTTCTTCTTCTTTAAAAATTTTCCTTGGTTGATAAGGATTTGGTGTTATCTTATTGATTTCTATCTCTATTATCTTTCCTTTATCTATAGAAATATTTTCATTTTCTTGTCTAGAAATAATGTTTAATATATCGTCTGAAGATCCTCCAAAAAGCTCCTCTATTCTTTTTTTATTTAATCCTTTATTATTTTTTCCCATAATATTATCCTATTTTTTATAATCTCTATTTCTTCTTAAAAATTCTTTTGCTAATTTCATATAACTTTCAGCTCCCGTTGATAAAATATCGTATAAAATAATAGGTTTTCCATGACTAGGTGCTTCTGCAAGTCTAACATTTTTTGGTATAATAGTATTATAAACTTTATCTCCAAACCATTCTTTTATTTCATTAGCTACCTGTTTTGCCAATTTTACTCTAGAATCAAACATCGTCAAAAGTATGCCTTCAATTGTTAATTTTTTATTTAATCTTTTTTGTATAATTTTAATAGTATTTAAAAGATCAGCTAAACCCTCTAATGCAAAATACTCTGTTTGTATTGGAATTAAAACACTATCAGATGCTACAAAAGAATTTACAGTTAAAAGTCCTAATGATGGGGGACAATCTATAAAAATATAATCATATATATCTTTTAATCTATCTATATGTATCTTTAATTTCATTTCCCTTCCAAAAACAGATGCTAACTCTATTTCTGCTCCTGCTAAATCACTCTCAGAAGGAATAACATCTAAATATTTTAGTTTTGTTTTTCTTATATAAGGAGAATAATCTTCTATATCTTCTTCATCTGTTAATAATAAATCATATATTGTTGGTTCATTATTTTCTTTTATTTCTTTTTTATTTAAACCTAATCCTGAGGTAGTATTTGCTTGGGGATCAATATCAATAACCAATACTTTCTTTTCTAAAGCACTAATACAAGCACTTAAATTTATTGCTGTTGTAGTTTTACCAACACCACCTTTTTGATTTGCAATACTTACCACTTTTCCCATAAATCTTCCTCTGATAAAAGTTCTTCCCTTAACTTTATAATATAATGTCTAACATTATAAATAGGCAAAAGATAATCAGCAAAAATATCTTTTTTTTCTCCCACTTTATAGTTAGAAAAATAATAACATTTTTTCTGTTTTACAAACTCTATTATATTATTTTTAATCTTATATGGATTAACCCCTTTTAAAATAATAAAATAATTATCTTTAAAAAAATCATTACTAAATTCTTTATTTTCTATATTAAGATTATCTAAACTTAATTTTCTTTTTAAAAGATTTAAAAATATTGATTTTTTTTCTCTTTTTTCAAATAACTTTACCTCTATTTCTGGATAGAGAATGGAAAAAATAACTCCGGGAAGACCATTTCCACTTCCCACATCTATAACGTTATAAGATGTTTTCTCTAAAAAATCTTCAAATTTCAAAGCACCAAAAATACTATCTAAAAAATGTTTTATTATTAATGCACTTCTTTTTCTAGTAAAAAGATTTATAGTTTTATTATACTCTATTAACATATCAAAATATTTAAAAAACAATTCTATCTGTTTTTCTTCGAAATAAGTCTCTATAATTTCTTTAAACTTCTTATATTCTCTTGAAATTTTTATTTCATACATAATATTTTCCTTTTATGTTTCATGTGAAACACTTTTTAATTTTTCTAAAACCTTTTCAACGTGTCCATTAACCCTTACATTTTTCCATTCTTTTACTATTTCTCCTTCTGGAGAAATTAAAAATGTAGATCTAATTATTCCTTCATATTCTTTTCCATATCTCTTTTTTATACCCCATGCTCCAAATTTTTTAATAATTTCTTTAGAAGTATCACTTAGTAAAATGATTTTTAAATCATGTTTTTCTATAAATTTTTTATGGCTTTGTGGAGAATCTGCACTTATACCTATAATAACAGCATTTAATTTTTTAAACTCATCCAACTTTTCTGAAAAGTCCTTAGCTTCTCTAGTACAACCTGATGTGTTATCTTTGGGGTAAAAATATAAAACAATCCATTTTCCTCTAAAATCATTTAAACAAACATTTTTTTCTTCATAATCTGGAAGACAGAAGTCTATATTCTCCATTTTAAAACTCTTTTTTTTAATTTAAATATATTTATTTTTCTTTAAATAAACTAAAAGAACCTGAATATCTGCTGGTGTTACTCCATCAATTCTTGAAGCTTGACCTAAATTTATCGGTCTAATTTTTTGAAGCTTTTCCTTTGCTTCATTTAAAAGTCCATCTATTTTTGTATAATCTATATCATCAGGAAGTTTTATATTTTCATATATTTTGAATTTCTCAATTCTTTCTTTTTCTTTTTTTATATAACCTTCATACTTTATTTCAACTTCTACTTTTGTTTTTACAAGTTTATTAAAATATTCTTTTATGTTTTCTATTTTTAAAATATCATCTATAGAAATTTCTGGTCTTTTCAAAAACTCTTTATATTTAATTTTTTGTTTTAATTTTGGCTTTTCTTTTTCTTCTAAAATTAAATTTACCTTTTCTATATTAACAGATGTCTTTGATAAAAATTCTTTAAGTTTATAAGCTTTCCAAAGATTATCTAAAACTATATCTATCTCTTCTTTTGTTAAAAATCTATGTTCTTTTGAATATTTAAGAAGTCTTTTATCTACATTATCTATTCTTAAATTAAGTCTATATTCTGCTCTTGATGTAAACATTCTATATGGCTCTGTTATCTCTTTTGATACTATTTCATCTATAAGAATACCTATATAACTCTCACTTCTATCTAATATAAAAGGTTCTTTTCCCATAATTTTAAAAGCTGCATTTATACCTGCAATTAATCCTTGAGCTGCTGCCTCTTCATATCCTGAGGTTCCATTTATCTGTCCTGCAACATAAAGATTTTTTACTTTTTTTGTTTCAAGGGTATGCTTTATTTGAAATGGTTCTAAACAATCATATTCTATAGCATAAGCAGGTTTTAAAATCTTAGCATTTTCAAGTCCTGGTATTGTTCTCATAGCTTCTTCAATTATATGTTCAGGAAGAGAAGAAGAAAAACCATTTAAATAATATTCATCTAAAAATATACTTTCTGGTTCTACAAATATATGATGTCTATTTCTTTCTGGAAAATTCTTCAATTTATCTTCAATAGAAGGACAATATCTAGGACTAGAGGCTTTTATTAGACCTGTAAATAAAGGAGAATAAGCAAAACCTTTTCTTAAAATCTTATGAGTTTCTTCATTGGTATGAGTAAGATAACATGGTATATTATATTTTGATTTTTCCTTTTCAAAAAAGGAAAAATACCAAGGATCTTCATCTCCTGGTTGTATTTCCATTTTAGAAAAATCTATAGAATGTCCAGCAACTCTCGGTGGGGTTCCTGTTTTAAATCTTCTTAATTTTATTCCTGCATCTATTAAAGACTTTGATATACCTTCTGCTGATGAATCATTATCCCTTCCACCAGCCCATTTTCTTAATCCTATAAAAAGTCTTCCTTTCATAAATGTTCCTGTAGTTAAAATTACTGCTTTAGCATAAAACTCTGTCCCTGTTTGAGTCCTAACACCATAAACTTCACCATTCTTTACTAAAATTTCTTCAACCATTGCCTGATAAACATCTAAATAATCCATATTTTGAATTACTTTTTTCATCTCAACTTTATAAAGCATTTTATCGCTTTGACATCTTGGACTCCAAACAGCAGGACCTTTTGATCTATTTAATAACTTAAATTGTAATGCTGTTTTATCAGCAATTCTTCCCATTAAACCACCAAGCATATCTATTTCCATAACTATCTGACCTTTAGCAACACCTCCTATAGAAGGATTACATGACATATGAGCAATATTATCTAGATTTGAAGTTAAAAGAAGCGTTTCCATTTTAAGACGAGCTGCAATATTTGCTGCTTCAATACCTGCATGTCCGGCGCCAACTACTATTATATCATAATTTTTTTTCATAACACTATTTTCCTATACAAAAATTTGAAAATATTTTATCTAATATATCCTCATCTGTAATTCTTCCATAAAGTTCATCAAATAAAGATAAAATATTTCTAATATGATAAGCTATTAAATCTGATGTTAAAATATTAAAGTTTTCCTTTAATTCTAAAATTTCTTTTTTTATATCCTCAAGTATTGACTTATGTCTAAGATTATACAAATTAAAATCCTCTTTTAAAACATCCTTATAGTGTTTTAATATATTTTCTTTTATAAAATTTATAAGTTTTTCTCTATCTTCCTCTTTTATTGCTGAAATTTTTACATAAGGATTTTTAAAGTTTATTTTACTATTTTCTTTATATAAGTCTAGTTTATTATAAACATATAAAACTTTTATATCTTTATCTTTTAAAATTTCATCTATATATAAATCATTTTCATCTTCATCTCTTGATAAATCTTTAACTACTAAAACAAAATCTGCATATTCTAACTCTTTTAATGTTTTTTCTATTCCTATTTTTTCAATTTCATCTTCTGTTCTTCTTATACCTGCAGTATCTAAAATTGTTATCTTTATACCATCAATGTAAAAACTATCCTCAATTATATCGCGGGTTGTTCCTTCTTTATGAAAAACTATAGCCTTTTCTTTTTTTAATAATAGGTTCATTATTGAAGATTTTCCTACATTTGGTTTTCCTATAATTAACATATTAAAGCCTTTATCTAAATTATTTAAACTTATAATATATTCTATATTTTTATCAATATTTTTTTCTATTTCTGAAATTAGATTTAAAAGTTCATCTTTATTTAAATACTCATTTTCTTCCTCTTCAAAATCAACAATAGCCTCAATATTATATAAAATATTAATAAGCTTTTCTCTTAATTTATATAATACATCTTCTTTCAATTCTTTATTTAAAACTTTTAAATATTTTTTGTATGTAAGTTCGTTGGATGAAGATATAAGTTTTTCAATAGATTCTGCTTGAAGAAGCTCTATCTTTCCATTTAAAAAAGCCCTTTGTGTAAATTCTCCAGGTTTTGCTAGCCTTGCTCCTTTTTTTAATAATAATTCTAATATTCTATTAGAAATAAAATCTCCTCCATGTGTATGAATCTCAAAAGAATCTTCTCCTGTATATGAATTAGGCTCTTTAAAGAAAAAAACAATAACATCATCTAAAACTTCATTATTTTCATCTATTATTTTTGTATAATAAACTTTTCTTGGTGATATTATCTTTTCTGGATTTATTACAATACTTTTTAATAAATCAATACTTCCTTTTCCTGAAACTCTTATAACAGCAATAGCACCAACACCTTTTGGGGTTGCTATTGCTGTTATTATATCTTCTTTATATAGTTTTTTCATAATGTTTCACATGAAACATTTATTTATATTTTCTCTCTATCCAATATTGTTGAATTAAAGATAATAAATTATATGTTCCCCAGTAAAGATTTAAACCTACTGACATATTAGAGAAAATAAAATACATAAAAACACTCATAAAAGTAGGCATAAATTTTTGTTTTGGATCTTTTATACTCATAGACATTTGAATATACATAAATACAGTTGATAAAAATACTATTAAACCAAATTTAAAAGGACCTATTGAAAAAAGGACTTCTGGCTGGCTTAAATCTTTTATCCATAAAATAAATTCTGCTTGTCTAAATTGAAATGCTCCTCTAAAAACACTATACAAAGCAAAAAATATTGGCATTTGTATTAATATAGGTAAACATCCTCCAAAAGGATTAACACCATGTTGTTGGTACACCTTCATCATCTCCATTTGCATTCTTTTAGGATCATTTTTATATTTTTCCTGAATTGATTTTATTATAGGCTGAACTTGTTGTAATTTTTTAGAAGATTCCATAGATTTATGATTAAGAGGTGAAAGTATTAATTTTAAGAATATTGTAAATATTATAATAACAAGACCCCAGTTAGGTATAAATCCATATAGTTTTATTGTTATCCATAAAATTAAATCTGATAAAGGCTGAATAATTCTTGCTCCAAACCTTCCAAGATTAGATAAACCATATCCATATTTTTTTAAAAGATATTTATCAACAGGTGTTGCTATAATAGCATAAGAAAAGTTTATATTATTTTTATCAAACAATGTTATAGAGTTATCTATATTAAAGTTTATAAATTTTCTTTTACTATTAATATTTAAATTATAATTTATTTCTCCAGAATATTTTTTATCTTTAAAATCAAATATCATTCCTCCCCAAAAGTATTTTGTTCTTATTCCATCCCAAAAGTTTTTAACCTCAACTAAATTTATAGTTTCTGATTTAGATTTTTTTATTTGATCAAGTTCTTCATTTACATAAAAAACACCTGCTGCATAATTTTTATCATCATTATCATTAAATTTTGTAAAACCATTCAATATAAAAGATAATTGATCTATATTATTTTTTGATTTTATATTTAAACTAACCTTTATTAAATAATCATTTTTTGGTATATTATATTTTTTTTCTATAACTTTTAAACTATCATTATATAAAAAACTTAAAATATAAGAAGAATCTGTAGAGTCTATTTTTATATTATATATAAGTATTGTATCTGAATTTTTATCTAGTTTTATACTGTTTATTTTTGATTTTTCAAAAAGTACTATATTATTCTTTCTTGAATTATCAAAGTATTCATTAAATACTAATTTTTTTATTAAAGCACCTTTATTAGAAAATAAAAGAGTATATTTTTGTGTTTTTATTAATATCTCTTTTTCTTTTATATCTTTATTACTTTTTAAAGTATCTGATAATTTATTTATTGTTGTATCTTGTAATAATAAAGAATCTTTTATTTCTTTTGATGTGTTTGATAATGTATTAACAGGCTTATCTTTTATATGAAGAATATTTTCCCTATACCATTTTGTATTTGTGATAATTAAAATTAAAATTATTAAACTGAATGCTATTATATAATTTTTTTTAAACATATATACTCCTTTTATTTTATTATTTATGGTAGATCAATTCCGCCTTTAGAGTAAGGATTACATCTTAAAACTCTCCAAGTAGTTTTATATGTTGCTTTGAAAATATTATACTTTTTATACGATTCTATAGCATAATCAGAACATGTAGGATAATATCTACAATGAAAAGGTGTATAGGGTGATATAAATTTTTTATAAAATTGTATTATTTTTATTATTAAATTCTTTATTAATTTTTCTATAGTTTTCAATAAGGAAATTATATACTTCATTTTTTACTCTATTAAAGTCTATATTTTTATTTGTATTATTTTTCACCAAAACAAATATTGTATAATTCTTATAAAACTCTTTTAGATCTTTATTATTATAAAAAATTTCTCTAAAACTCTCTTTTATTAATCTTTTTATTCTATTTCTATAAACAGATTTAGCAAATTTTCTTTTTACAATAATACCTATTATAGGTAAATTTAATAAATAATTATATTCTTTTTCTTTTAAAAATGTCAAAATATCTTTTTTAAGTAAATATATAATAAAGTTTTGAGTATAAATTTTTTTTGATTTTTTTATATAATTAAAAAATCTCTTATTTGCTGTGTAAAAATATTTCATTAAGGTTTTAATACTAAACTGTTGTTAATCTTTTTCTACCCTTTCTTCTTCTTCTATTTATAACTTCTCTACCAGATTTTGTCCTCATTCTTGCTAAAAATCCATGTTTTCTTTTTGCTTTCTTTATATGTGGTTGATATGTCCTCTTCATATATCCCTCCCTTAAATTTATTTTTTTTATTTTTTATTTAAAAAAGTTATTTTTATGTATAAAAATAATAAAAATATTAAATTTTTACAAGAATATGTATTATTATTTAGAATCTCAAGTATTAGAGCATTATACATTTGATAATTTAATAGAAGGTAGAACTAATTCTGCAGCTATTATTGCGGGAAAAACAATAGTTAATGATTTAAAAAAACAGATTCCATATAATCCTCTTCTTATTGTTGGAGATTATGGTTCAGGAAAAACTCATATATTAAATGCTATAGGAAATTATGCTAAACAAAAATATAAAAATATAAATATCGCTTATATAAGAGGAGATTTATTTATTAATGATGTTATAGAAGCTATAAAAAATAAAGAAATAGAAAAATTAGAAAATTTTTATAAAAAATTAGATATACTACTTTTTGATGATATTCATAAATTTATAGAGCAAAATACATCTTTAGCTCAAGATATTTTCTTTAATATATATGAATATTTATACAACAAAAATAAAAAAATAGTTATAAGTTCTCTTTATGATATAAATAAATTAAAAGAAGGATTAAAAGATAGAATTATAAGTAGATTATCTTCAGGACTTATTATAAAAATAGGTGATTTTGATTATGAAATAATAATGGCTATTTTAAGAAAAAAAACTGAAAAAATAGAAATATCCAATGATATTTTAGATTATATAATAAAAACTTTAAAAACAAATAATATTAGAAACTATGAAGGTATAATAAATAAAATTATAAGTTTTTCTATAGGAACAAAAAAAGAAATAAATCTTGAATTAGTAAAAGATATAATAAATAAAGATAAGACTATTAAAAAAATTTCAAATATTATAACACCTGATGAAATTATAGATGTTGTTAGTAAGTTTTTTAAGATTAATAAAAGATTAATAATAGAAAAAAATAGAAGAAAAGAAGTAATAATACCAAGAAAAATTGCTATATATTTATCAACAGAATTAACAAATTATTCTTTAGAATCTATAGGTAAATTTTTTAATAGAGACCATGCGACAGTAATCTATTCTAGAGATGAAATCAAAAAGTTAATAAATACTGATGAAACTATTAAAGAAATTGTTAATAAACTAAAAAAAATGTTAATAACTGATTAAATAAAATCAAAAATTATTAACAAATTATTTGTGATATAGTTTCACTAAAAAAATCTTAATAACTTTTATTAAATAATAATTAAATAATTTTTAATAAGATAAAAATTTTTATTAACAAATTGACAATTATTTATTATTAAAATTAATATAAATAAATGTTAAAGAATATTATAAGAATTAGGTATAAAAATAAAGTCACTTTATTTAATAGAATAAAGTTTTTGATAGATAAAAATTTTTTATTTATTTTTTTATAGCCAACAAAAAGAAAAAAGGAGTATGATAATATGAAAGTAAGAACTAATATAGGTATTTTAAAAGATTTAATAGATAATGCTCTTCCTATTATTAATCAAAAAGCTCAAATTTTAATTCTTCATAATTTTTTAATAAGAGCTAAAAATTCTAGATTAGAAATAGTAGCTACAGATTTAGATATTTCAATTATAGCATATAAAGATGTAGAAGTTTTAGAAGAAGGAGAAATATTAATAAATGCAAAAAAGTTTGCTGAAATAGTTAAAAATTTTGAAGATGAAGATGAGATTGAGATAATCTCAGATGAAAATTTAAAATTTGAACTTATAATAGGTAATAGTAAGTTTTCTTTAGTAGGTATAAATTCAGAAGAATTTCCTAAGGTACAATATCCAGAGGATATAAATTATATTATTTCTGTAAAGGGATTAGCTCTTAATTTTATTATTGATTATACATTATTTGCTGTAAGTAAAGACATAGGAATTTTAACAGGTATAAATTTTGAAATACATAAAGATTTTATTAGAATGGTTGGAACAGATAGTCATAAATTAGGTCTTGCTGATTATAAGGATTTAATTGATATAAAAAAACAAGATGAGGATTTTCCTTTAAAATTTGTTGTTCCAAATAAGGTTGTAAAACACTTATCAGATACAATAGAAGATGATTGGGATATAAATATTGCTTTTAAAGATAATTTTTTAATATTTAATTATGAAAATATATTATTATCAACAAGATTATTAGAAGGTACATATCCAAATTATGAAGCAGTAATACCAGAAGATAATCAAAATAGTGCAATAATAGAAAGAAAAACTTTTATGAATATTATAAAGAGATCTTTAAGTACTTCTGAATCTGGACAATATAAAATTATATTTAAATTTGATTCTACTTTAGAAGTTTATTCTTATGATACAGAATTAGGAGCAGAATCTAAACAAGAGCTTTCAATTTCTTATGAAGGTGAGCCTATAGAGATTGCTTTTAATGGAAATTATCTACTTGATATATTAAAACATATAAAAACAGATGATGTTGAATTTAAAATTGGAGGTTCTTTATCTCCTACTTTAATAAAGCCACTACCACAATCAGAATCAGAAAATGTTATACTACTATTAATGCCACTTAGAATAAAAAGTTAATGATTAAAGATATTTTAATAAAAAATTTTAAAATAATTAAAAATAAAAAATTTAATTTTCATCCTAATTTAAATTTAATTATTGGTCCAAATGGTTCTGGAAAGACCTCTCTTTTAGAGGCTATTTATTATTCTTTTTATTTCAGGTCATTTTCTATATATAATTCTAAATTTTTAATAAATAAATACGAAGATTTTTTATTTATAGAGACAAATTTTATTAAGGAGGGTTTAGATAATAATATTAAAGTTTATTATGATGGAATAAAGAAGAATATTTTATTAAATGATAATAATATAAAAAAGATCTCAGAAGTTTATTCTATTTTAAATGTTATAGTTTTCTCCCATTATGATTTTAGTATTATTGAGAATAAATTATATAGAGATAGGTTTTTTTATAAACTTATCTCATTTTATAGAATGGATTTTTTAGATTATCTTAATAAGTATAAGAAAATATTAAATCAAAAAAGAATTCTATTAAAAAGTGATAATTTGGATATTAAATTATTGGATATATATAATAAAAATTTAATAGAATTATCAGAAAAGTTATCAAAAATTAAAGAACAGTTTCTTAAAGAATATATTAATATATTTAATAGTTTATTAAAAAAATTAGAAATAAAAAAAAAATTTAGTATAGATATTTATAAATTCAAAAATAAAGAATATTGGGAGGAACTTTTTAGTAGTATAAAAGAAAAAGAGATTGAAGATAAAAAAATATTAGAAGGCTTTCATAAAGAGGATATAAATTTTTATAAGGATAATATCATTTTAAAAAACTACTCTTCAGAAGGAGAAAAGAAACTTTTTATTTTTTTATTAAAATATTCTGAATTTTTATTATATAAAAAAAAGACAAATAATATAATATTTTTATTTGATGATATTATTTCATTATATGATGAAAAAAATAGAAATTTAGTTTTTAATTTAATAAAAGAAATAGATAATTATCAAAAATTTATAACAAGTACAGAATTAATAGATTATTTTAATAGTAAAAAGGATAAAAATATAATAAATTTAACTTAATTTAATCTATGAATAAAGAATTAAATAATATTTTCAAAAACCTTATAGATTCTCTTATATCAGAAGACTTATTAAAACTAAAAAAGATAGAAAAAACTTTAAATAAAATAAAAAAAGATTATGATTTTAAATTTTTAGAAGGTATAAAGGTTCAAAAGTATGAGAATAATACACTATATTTAATTTCAAAAAATCCAATAATAAAAACAGAATTTTTTGTGAATAAAGATATAGTAATGAATATATTAAATAAACTTCTTAAAGGTGAAAAGATAAACATAACAAAAATTATTATAAAATAATTAAGAAAATTTAATATTA
>JAMORN010000306.1 GCA_027063545.1 bacterium
TTAATTTCACTCTTTTCATTTTATAATCTCCTAATTTTTGTTACATTATAAATATCATTTAAAAAGTGATATTAAAATAAAAAAATTTTTATAAAAAAACAAATAAATTTTGTGAAAAAATTTTTTAGCTGTGAAAAAAATAATATTTTGCTAAAAATGAAAAAAATCTTATCTAATAAAAATAAGTCCTAAAAGTTTACCTTTAGATGCTTTTTATATACCTTTTATCTTTTTCTTTTTTGCGTTATTTATATTTATTATTTTACCCCAACTGCACCTCTTTTTGTTAAAATATTTTTTCCCTTTAGTGCATTATTTTAATTGAGTTAAAACCTGAAAGATTTGTATACAGAAGACAAAAGTATAATGTTGAATATTATAAAGGATTTTGTTTAAAAATTGTTTTTACAAACCAGAAGAAAAAATGTTTCTTTGGATATTTAACCTTTGAAGAAGTTTCATTTTTAATTACTCTAATAAATTCATTATAATATTGTTTAGATTTTTTCTATAAGAGTTTAAAATTGTATTTTTATAAAAATCAATAAACAAAAAGAAATAAACAAAAAGGAGTTAAAAAATTGATTATAGAAATTAAAGGAGATTTAGAAAAATACTTAAAAAATCAAAATAAACCATATATTCTAGATTTTTATGCTGATGATTGCACAACATGTGATGCTATTTTTAGTAAAATTAAATCATTATGGGATTATTATAAGGACTATATAGATTTTTATAAAATAAATGTCCCTAAAAATAGAGAATATTTAAAAAAATATGAAGTACGAGGAACACCAACCCTTATTGCTTTTACTAAGGATCATAAAAAAATAGATCAAATTACCACAAATGTAACAAAAAGAGAACTTAGAGACTTTATAAATAAATTATTAGATGAAGATACAATCAAACAAATAAATAATAAAATTCTTGAAAATAAAATTAAATATGAATATGATGTTGTTATACTAGGGGCTGGCCCTGCTGGGCTTTCTGCTGCTATATATTCTAAAAACTCAGGGTTAAAAACTCTTGTTATTGATACAAATCTTCCCGGTGGTCAGGTAAAATTAACACATATTGTCTCTAACTATCCTGGTACTCGAAACGCAATTGTTGGAGAACTTTTAGCTTTAAATATGTACTCTCAGGCAAAAAATATAGGTGTTGATTTTAAAACAGCTGTTGATATCACAAAAATTGATTTGAGAAATAAGTATATAATAGTTGATGAAACAGAAGAGATAAAATCAAAAGCTATAATTATAGCAACAGGTGCATCTCCTAAACGTCTATATGTAAAAAATGAAGAAAAATTCTTAGGTAAGGGTATATCTTTTTGTGCTATATGTGATGGTCCCCATTATATAGGAAAACATGTTGCTGTTATTGGGGGTGGAACAGCGGCATTAGAAGAAGCATTATATCTCTCAAGACTAGTAAACAAAATTACTATAATTCAAAATTTAAGCTATTTTACAGCCAGTGAACCATTAATTAAAGAGGTAGAAAAAAATAAAAAAATAAAAACTATCTTTAATGCAGATATTATAGAGTTTATTGAAGATATTGAGAATAAGAATAATTTATATGGAATAAAAATCAAAGTTGATAATTCTATACGAACATTAAAAGTTGATGGCGTTTTTATCTTTATAGGCACAAAACCTAATAGTGAATTATTTAATGGACAACTTGAATTGGATAATAATGGTTTTATAATAACAAATATAGATTTACATACTTCTATTGAAGGAGTATTTGCAGCTGGAGATGTTAGAAAAAAGAAATATAGACAAATTACAATAGCTGTTAGTGATGGAACAATAGCTGCACTTGAAGCTTATGAATATTTAAAAAATTTAAATTTTAAATCTTAGATATATATCACTAAACTCTAGTATAGAATATAATATTTTGTTAAAATCTTCTATAATACTTACAACCTTATATATAATAGTTAAAGCCTCTCTTTTAAACTCTTCTTTTGAAAGAAATCTTGCTATTTCTTTGCTAAAATTAAATTTTATATCTCTTATATCATCATCTACAGATAAAAAATTTTTTAAACTTGTAATATCGTTATCTATTAAAGCAGTAATTGCATTATGAAATATATTTATTACAAAACTTATTATTTCTATTATAAAATTTTTTATATAAGAAATATTTTCTTTAATCAAGGATATAGAGGTTTCTATTATATGTCTAACTACATCAAAAATTCTTTCCAAAACAGCTATAAATTTTATATATAATCCTACAAATGTTATAATTTTAGGATGTTTGTTTATATAATCTTTATTTATTTGTTTAATAGATTTTTTAATTGCTAATATTTTATCTTTTTTCACTCCTTTTTTAAGACTTTTTAATTCCTCTACTTTATTCTCTTTATAACTATGTAGAAGTATATATAAATAATTTTCTATACTATCCGTTAATATCATAAGCTCTCTTTTCATATCTATTAACATCTTGGACGAAAAATCCCTATAAATATTCATAATATATAACTCCTTTTATATACAGCATAAATTCTTACAAAAAATGGGAAAATAGAGAAATCTTCTATGAATAAAAAAAGCGAAAGAATAAAATATTTAAGAAAGAATTGTACCCCCCCCCCCGACAAACTTCACCTTAATACCAGGGTATTTCAGAGCATTTCTCCTTTTTTATGTTTTATTAATTTATCTTCAACAATAAAAATAACATCTTCACATATGTTTGTTGCTAAATCCCCAACTCTCTCCAATCCATGAATAATCCTTATTATATTATATACTTCTTCTAAATCTTGTTCTTTATATATATCCGGATTTAAAAATCTTTTCAAAAGAGAAACTTTTAAATTATCTATTATATCATCTTTTTTTAAAATTTCATATGCTAGTTTTGAATCCCCAC
>JAMORN010000307.1 GCA_027063545.1 bacterium
TTTTTCAACTTCTAATACTAAATGAATACCTCCCTGTAAATCTAACCCTAATTTTATTACCTTGCTCTTTAATTTATTATACGCAACAGGATTATTTTCAGCTAACTGCTCCCTCTCTTGATAGGACATTGAGTACCATTTAATTGTTGGATATAAATTATATAGTACAATAGCTAATACAACTATTATGAAAAAAAGTTGTGGACCATAATTTCTTCTCATATTTTCTCCCTTTATTTGTTTTTATTTTTGTTATGTTTATTTAACTTAAATTGTAGTAACTTATTAAAAATCAGTAAAAAATATAAAAAAGGAAATATCAAAAGTCAAATAAAAGACTTATAATATGTTTAATAAAATTTTATATTTAGTAAAATTGCTAATATTTAATAAAAATAAATCTTAAAAAAAAATGAAAAATAAACAAATTTCTCAAATATATATTATTCTACTATTTATTATCTTATTTTTTTCCAATTGTGCTTATAAAAAGCTTCCATCTGGAGGTATTGAATATGTTAAGAAATCTATCACAATAGAAAAAACTTATCCAAAAAATGGAGATTATAAAGTTCCTTTGGATACTATTATATATATAAAATTTTCATCACCTATTAATAAAACCTCTTTTATAAAGAATTTTTCAATATTCCCCTTTAATAACAGATATAAAAAAATTAAATGGTTATCAACCAAAGAGGTAATAATAAAATTAGATACTCTATTTAAGGATAATTTTACCCATGTTGTTACAATTTCAAATAAGGTAACTGATATATATGGTAATTATTTAGATAAATCATATACTATTATATTTTCTACCTCAGATACTATATATAAAAATTCTATTTCTGGTACCGTTTTTTCTGAAGATTTAAAACCATTAAAAGATGTTAAAATTTATCTAAAAAAAAGTATTGATAGTCTTTTTTATGATACTCTATTCTTTTCCTTAAATAAGATAAACTATAGTTTTACATACTCATATTCAAATGGAACATATAGGCTTCAATATATTCCTCCTGGTACATATTATATTATTGCTATATTTGATCATAATAATAATTACAAAATAGATCCTGAAGAAAAACTTGGTATTTTTTATAAAAAGATATCAATATATAAGAATCATATTAATAATATAAAAAATGTTAATTTTATTTTAAAAAATTACAATTTAATAAAAATTCTCAATATAAAATTTATAAACGCAAAAAATCTAATTATATCTTTTAACAAAAAAATAGAAAATCTTCCCGCAAGCTATAAAGATTCTCTTATAAATAGTTTAATTATAAAAAATATAAACAATAATGATACTATAGATATAAAACCTAATATTAAACAAGTCTCATTTTTTAATTCTAATCTTCTTATATCAATGGAAAAGCTAACATTACCTAATAATATATTAATAATTGGATATAATTATAAAAAATTAGATGAGTTAAATATTATTGATTCTTTTGGGAACAAAAAACTTGTATATTATAAAGAAGATACTATTGCTCCTATTAACATTATAAAAAGTAAATTAAAACTAATACATCCAGAATATGATACTATTAAATTTATTTTTGATAGATTTATAAATATAGATTCATCTAAAATAAAAGTTTTTTCTATTGATAATTCTAATGATTCCTCTTTTGATACAACATTTTATAGCTATACCCTCATTTACTCTGGTAATATTCTTAAATTAATACCTTTATTAAATGATTCTATTAATAACATATATTTAAAAATTGATTCTATAGCTATTTATGACAACGATAGTAATTTTTTAAATTCCAATAAAATATATAAAATCCGTAAAGTTAATAAAAATGAGTTAGGAAATATTGATATTTACTTTAGTTTTAATGATTACATAACTAAGCAATCAAAAATAAGAATCATATTGAAAGATAAAAATTCTAATAAAATTTTATATAATATATATTGTGAAAAGCCAAAAATTCCTATAAAACTTAAAAATATATTGGATAACTATTATAAAATTTTAATAATAAAAGATAAGTTTGACTTAAATAATTGTGTTTTCTATTCTATAGACTCTGTTAGAGTACGCAAACACTGGACTATTATAGATAGTGTGTATTGCTATTAAAAAAATTTATATTTAACACTATGAAAGAAGTAAAATTGGAAGAATATAATATTATATTCAAAAACTTTGGAAAACTTACCTTAATTGCTGGCCCATGTGTTATAGAAGATTATGATACAACCTTTCTTATTGCTAAAACATTAAAAGAGATTACACAAAAACTTGATATTCAATTTATATTTAAAGCCTCTTTTGATAAGGCAAATAGAAGTTCTATTAAATCTTACAGAGGCCCGGGTCTTAAAAAAGGGATTCAAGTACTTGGTGATATAAAAGAAAAACTTAATATTCCAATAACAACTGATATTCACGAATCTTATCAGGCAGAATATGTTAAGGATGTTGTAGATATTATCCAAATACCTGCTTTTTTATCAAGGCAAACTGATCTTTTAAAAAGTGCAGCTTTAACTGGTAAGATTGTTAATATAAAGAAAGCCCAATTTATGAGTGGGAATGATATGAAAAATGTTATAGAGAAGACTAAATATTTTGGGAATGATAAGATTCTTCTTACAGAAAGAGGTACGATGTTTGGATATAATAATTTAGTTGTTGATTTTAGAAATATGTTAATAATGAGGGAGTTTGGTTATCCTGTTGTTTATGATGCAACCCATTCTCTTCAACGTCCATCTGGAATGGGAACAATCTCTGGCGGAGATAGAGAGTTTATTCCTCATTTGATATACGCAACAGCAGGTATGGGAATAAATATATTCTTTATGGAGGTTCATCCTGAGCCTGAAAAAGCAAAAAGTGATCCTGCCACAAGT
>JAMORN010000308.1 GCA_027063545.1 bacterium
AGTTGAGAATAAAAGAGTAGTAAAATTTGGGAAAGATATACCTATATCTTTAGCTGCAGGGGAATATATTGGACTTGCAAAATTTTATAAATCTAATTTAAAACCTTTATTTGATATCATGGAAAAACTAATAAAAACTGGAAAGACTGATATTTGGTATGAAATAGCTTTTAATTATGTTCTTGATAGGATTAATATTGGATATGTTGAAACAAAAGCTAAACCTTGGATTGAAATTGATACAGTTGAAGATTATAAAAAAGCAAGAAATTTAGGAATAACGTTATGATCTATAGGACAGTTAACTTTCCTATATTTTCAAGAATAGATAAAGGAATTATTCAAAACCTAAGTGATATTATAAAGGAAGAAAATCTTTTTTTTAAAAAAGTTGCTATTTTAACTGGAAATTATGGTGAAAAATTAGTTACGGAAAAAAAAATAGATTCCCATTTTCAGGATGTAGTTCTTATAAATGTAAGAAAATGCAAAGATATTAGTTATATTAGATCTTTTATTATTCATAAAAAGGCAGAACTAATTTTAGCTGTGGGTGGCGGGAGTGTTAATGACATAAGCAAATATATATCTATGGAAACATCTATTCCTCTTATTTATGTACCTACTATTTTATCAAATGATGGTATAGCATCTCCTATTAGTATAATAAAAATAAACGGAAATTATAAAAGTTTAGGAACTACTCCACCTATAGGAATAATTGCAGATATTGAGGTTATATCTAAGTCTCCTAAGATATTTTTATTAAGTGGATTGGGAGATTTAATATCAAATCTTTCCGCTATTTTAGATTGGGAGTTAGCAAATAGAGAAATTGGAGAAAAAATAGATATTTTTGCAAAAAATATTGCCTTTAGTAGTGCAATAAATATATTATACAATTTTAGAAAAGGCAAATATGATACTATTTTTGAAAGCAAATTTATAGAAGATCTATTCAATGGGTTAATTATGAGTGCTATTTCTATGATCATTGCCAAATCTTCAAGACCTGCAAGTGGAGCAGAACATAACATTAGTCACGCTATGGATAAACTTAATATCGGAAAATTACATGGAATTCAAGTAGGTTTTGCTACATTATTTACTCTATATTTGCATGGTGCAAAGGATATTCTTGAAGATGTATTGAAACTTTATAAACAATTTAACTTTCCTATATATTTTACTAGTTTGGAAATTAGTGAAAAAATTTTTATAGAGGCTCTTAAATTAGCTCCTTTTATAAGAAGTAGATATACTATTTTAAATAAGCTTTCTTTAGATTTTATTATTGCAAAATTTGAGGAATTTAAAAGGAGATATATAAAATGTTTAACATTTTGAAAAATTTAAAAAAACTTTTAGATTATACCATAATGTTACCACTTTATTGGCTCTCGTATATTATTCCAAAAGATGAGAAGCTTTGGATTTTTGGTTCATGGTTTGGTGAAAGGTATGCAGATAATAGTAAGTATTTATTTGAATATGTTAATAAATATCATCCTGAAATAAAAGCGGTTTGGCTTACAAGTAACAAGAAAGTTTACAAATATTTAAAAAGTAAAGGTTATAAAGTTTTTTTTAAAAATAGTTTAGCCGGTTTCTGGTTCTCCTTAAGAGCTAAAGTAGCTATAGTTTGTCAAAGTAAAAAATCAGATTTATATCCATTTATCAACGATAAAAAAACTTTTATAGTTCAATTATGGCATGGCATCCCTCTGAAAAAAATAGGTTATGATGATACTATTTTTTCTTATAAGAACAAAAGTAAAATAAGAAAATATTTAATAAATTTATTTTTTCCTTTTTTAAAGGAAAAATATTCTTTATTTATTGCTACTTCTATGGAAACAAAAAAGTTGTTTTCTAAAGCTTTTAAATTAGATATTTCCAAAGTGAAAATAACCGGATATCCAAGAAACGATGTTTTATTTTCTAAAAAGGGAATTTCGAAAAAAAGTTATAAAAAAATTATTTATTTGCCAACTTTTAGGAAAAATATAGGCTCAAAAATAGATCTTTTTAAACCATATGGTTTTAATACAAAAAAGATAGATAAATTTTTAGAAAAGTTGAAAGCAAAGTTATTTATTAAACTTCATCCAGTTAACAATCCAGACAAGGATATTTTAGAAGAATTAAGAAAATGTAAAAATATTATTTTTCTTAATAATGATATTGATTTATACGAAATTTTGGGGAATTTTGATATTTTAATTACAGACTACTCTAGCGTTTATTTTGACTACTTACTTCTAGACAAACCTATTATTTTTGCTCCTTTTGATATTGAAGAATACACAAAAAAGGATAGGGAATTTTATTATGAATATGATGAAGTTACTCCTGGTCCAAAAGCAAAAAGTTGGGATGAGGTTTTAATATATATTATGGAAGCTATAAAAAATCCAGAAAAGTATAAAGAAGAACGAGAAAAAATAAGAAATATTTTTCATAAATATAAAGATGAGAGGAGCAGTGAAAGAGTTTTTAAGGAAATAGTAAAACTTTTAAACTGGTAAATCATACGGTATTTAGGAGTGGAGAGTGTTCCCAAAACTGTATAAATTTTATCACACCTCCAAACGTTCTTTGAAAATTTCGGATAATTGACCGTAAATAATGGACCAATTCTTTATCTTACTTCTTTCCCATTTCTTTTCAAAACCTTCTATTGCCAAGTAAAGATTTTTTATCAGAGCTTCATCGCTAGGAAATATTCTCTTTTTATCTGTTACTCTTCTAAAAGCGCTATTTATGATTTCTATTATATTTGTTGTATACATTATTTTTCTCATTTCGTATGGATATCTAAAGTAGGTCGTGGGGGTAAAAGGAAAAATTGTGTAAAAATAATAACATAAAAAGAGGAGG
>JAMORN010000309.1 GCA_027063545.1 bacterium
GTTTTCAATACTAAATATTGCAAAAAGTGGTGATCATATAGTATCCTCTGCTACCCTTTATGGAGGGACATATACGTTATTTAAATATACACTTGGGAAATTGGGAATAGAAACAACTTTTGTTGATCCTGATAACATTGAAAACTTCGAAAAAGCAATCAAAGAAAATACAAAAGCGATTTATGTGGAAACCTTAGCAAATCCTAAAAATAATTTTATTGATATAGAAAAAGTTGCTAAAATAGCTCATAAATATAAAATACCTTTAATTGTTGATAACACTGTTACAACCGCATATTTAGTTAAGCCTATTGAATGGGGTGCTGATATAGTTGTTTATTCTGCCACTAAATTTATAGGTGGACATGGAACTGCTATTGGCGGTGTTGTAATTGACTCAGGAATGTTTGATTGGGAAAACTCAGGGAAATTTCCTTGTCTCACAGAACCAGACCAATCCTATCATGGACTTATTTATACTAAAGAATTTGGAAATAGTGCTTATATTACAAAACTTAGAGTTCAATTATTAAGAGATATAGGAGCATGCCTTTCTCCTTTTAATGCTTTTCTATTTTTAATGGGGCTTGAAACCCTTCATTTAAGAATGGAAAGACACTGCGAGAATGCTTTAAAAGTAGCAAAAGCCTTAAAAGAACATCCTAAAGTGGCTTGGGTGAATTATCCGGGTCTTGAGGATCATCCTTATCATAATATTGCTAAGAAATATCTAAAAGATAAATTTGGAGCTATTTTAGGATTTGGAGTAAAAGGTGGATATGAAAGTGCTAAAAAAGTTATAGAAAATGTAAGACTTGCTTCTCATCTTGCAAACATTGGAGATAGTAAAACATTAATAATACATCCTGCTTCAACAACACATCAGCAATTATCAAAAGAGGAAAGACTAAAAGCAGGGGTTAGTGATGATTTTATTAGACTTGTTGTTGGGATAGAGAACGTTAATGATATAATTGAAGATTTATATCAAGCCTTGGATAAAGTTTAAAAAATTTTAAATAAAAAAGGAGGAATAATATGCAAAAGATAACAAGACAATCTTCACTTCTTGAGGTAATACAAAACTATCCAGAAACATACGAAGTATTTATGAAGTATGGAATTGGCTGTGTTGGATGTATGCTTGCTGCTTTTGAGACAGTTGAACAAGGTGCAATGGCTCATGGTATAGACCCTGATGCTTTGGTAAATGATTTAAATAAGGTTATTGAAAAATACTATTCAAATCAGGAAGAATCAGAAAACGCAACTGAAAATAAAGAGGATGGAGATAATAAGTAAGGGAAAAACTGTAATTTTAGGGATGTCAGGCGGCATAGATTCTACCTATGCCGCTTATCTTTTAAAAAAAGAAGGATATAATATTATTGGTATAACTTTTAAGTTATATAACGGGGCTTCAAGGTGTTGTGATGTTAAAGATGTAATGAATGCTAGAAAAGTGGCTACTCAACTTGGAATAAAACATTATATTATAGATTTAGAAGAAGAGTTTAAAAAAAAGGTTTATGAATATTTTATTAAAGAATATACCAAAGCACGAACGCCTAATCCTTGTGTTGTATGTAATGAAGAGATAAAATTTAAGTATATGTTTGAAAAAATGATTAAATTTGGCTTTGATTTTATAAGTACAGGCCATTATGTAAGGCTTCATGACTGGGATAAAGGTATAGTATTATTAAAAAAGGCTATTGATGAAAAGAAAACACAAGAATATTTCTTAGCAAGAGTAGATCAAGAATATTTAAACAAAGCAATCTTTCCACTTGGTGAATTAAAAAAAGAGGATATAAAAAAAGAGGTTGGAAGATTAGGGTTTGAGATAAGGGAAACGGAAAGTGAAGAATTATGTTTTATTCCAGAAGGGAAAAAATATCATGAGGTTCTTATTGAGGAACTAAATAAAAGGGGGATTGATTTAAATAGATTTGGCTATAGAATGGTTTATAAAGATATAGTTTTTAAGAATAATGAGGTATTTTTTAAATATACAATTGGACAAAGAAGAGGTTTAGGTGTGGGTTATCATAAGCCATTGTATGTGGTAAAAATTGATACAAAAAAAAGAGAAATAATTTTAGGGGATAAACAGGATATATACTCCTCTACTTTTTATACAGTTAAGAATAAAACATTTTTAGATTTAGAAAATTTTAAGAGATTATATGTAAAAATTAGATACAACACAAAAGAGGTTGAGGTTGATAGGATAATAAAAGAAAAAAATAAATTTAAAGTTATATTAAAAAATCCAATATCAGCAATAACACCCGGACAACTTGCTGTTTTTTATAATGAAGAAAACATTGTAATAGGTTCAGGATGGATATATGAAGGTTTTGGAAAAAACTAAGGATATTGTTAATAATTTATTAAAAGAAAAATATAATATTGAAGAAATAAAATTTCTTCTTGATTTAGATGATCCTGAAAGTATAAGATATCTCTTCTCAAAATCAGAAGAAGTTTGTGAAAGAGTTTATGGAAAAAAAATTTATGTAAGAGGAATTATTGAGTTTTCCAATTATTGTAGAAGAAATTGTTTATACTGCGGTATAAGAAGGGATAACAAAGAGTTAAAAAGGTATAGAATGAGTATTGATGAAATTATAGAAACTGCTATATACGGCTATGAACTTGGATATAAAACAATTGTACTTCAATCAGGAGAGGATTTGTATTATGATAAATATATCCCTGAAATAATAAAGAGAATAAAAGAAAAAGTTGATGTGGCAATAACATTGTCCTTAGGAGAAAGATATGAGAATACTTATAAACTATGGAAAGAGGCTGGTGCAGATAGATACTTAATGAGAATAGAAACAACAGATCCTGAACTCT
>JAMORN010000310.1 GCA_027063545.1 bacterium
TATTTTTTACTCTTTAGTAATTATTATATTGTAATAAAATCTATTTTCTCTAAAAAAAGTATATAAAGATAAATCGTAAATAACAGAAATAGAGTCTAAGTAAAATTTTTTTGTTCCTTCAACCTTAATTGTATCTAAGGAATTATCGTTTATATCAACATCATAATTTTTTATCCTTAACTCTTCAACTAAATAATTAACTTTTTCGTAATTTAGTTCTGCATCCACTAAGAAGATGTAATGGTAAAAGGAAGTAGAATCATTTTTATTTAAAGAAGAAAAATCTAAATTTAAAAATATATTTTCAGATATTTTTAAAATATCATCAATAATAATATTTGCTAAAGAATCCAAAGGTTTAGAATATTTAACTTCAACTGTGTCTTTATAATTTCCAACAATAGTATTTTCTTCTTTTTCAACATAACATTTGAAAATGAAAAGAACAACGATAAATAGGATAAAAACAATCTTTTTATTTATAGAATGATGCACCCCCAATTAATACCTCCAAAGTTACAAATAATTTGTAATCATCATTTTCAATGGGAATAAGATTTATATTATCAATTTTTTTCCAATTATTTGAAAAGTAGTAAATAACACCCCCTCTTAATGCAAATCCTGTAAGAAATTTATTTATTTTGTCAGATTTCTTTTTTTTTAAAACCTCAAAGGAGAATATATTATATACACTAAATATACCAGCAATATAGTTATTGATAACTATAGAGTTAAAACTAGGCTTCTCAAAAACATCATCAAGAGTCTGTGTTGCAATAGTATTATATGGTTGAATTACCATTGATTTTGTTCCGCCAACAATTCCAAACATAGGAAAAACTCTATATCCTTTATATTCTAAAATTTTATATCCAACAGAAAATTCTCCGTTTCCTTCCTGATAATTTATATATAAAGAATCATTATATAAATAAATATCTGAAGTAGCAAAACCAAAACCTGCAAGTATAAATCTATTATTTATTATCCCAATACCACCAGAAGAGAATATATTTAATTTATCATCAATCTTTGAAAATCCATATTTAACTAAAAAGCTATTTAATCCATAAAGTTCTTCTTTTTGTTTACCAAAACCAATAGCACCATATCCTTCACTAACTTTATATTCTTTATTTGCCTTCCAAAATTTTAAAGAAAATCCATAACTTATACTATAGCATAAAAATATAGATAAACTTAAGAAAAAGTATTTAATTAACCTACTCATGCTCTCTTACCTCCTTTATAAAATATTAATATATTAGCCTACTCCAACTCCCATTCAAGTATTGAAGGATAATATCCTGTTATTCCCATAGGCGAAGCATGAACATTTTTCAATTTCTTATTAACACCAACTAAGCTTGCTCTATAAAATAAAAATGTATATGGTTGCTCCTCATGTAGTATTCTATGAACCTTATGATACATCTTTTTCCTCTCATTTATATCAAAAGTGTGTTGTGCTTTTTCAAGAAGAGAATCAACAACAACATTCTTATATCCTACATAATTAAGTCCATGATCTACCTGAGAAGAATGAAATAACATATATATGTCTGGATCAATACCTAAAGCCCAACCTAAAATTACAGCATCAAAATCTCTTTTATGAACCCTATCAAGAAGAGTTGCCCATTCAAGCATTTGAATATTCATAACAATTCCAATCTTCTTTAGATTCTCTTTATAAATAGTTAAAATTTTCTCAGCATTTTCGGAACCACTTGTCATTAAAATCGTAAATTCAAACTTTTTTCCATTTTTATCTAAAATTCCATCACCATTATTATCCTTCCAACCTGCTTTTTTTAAATAATATTTAGCAGAATCTAAAGAAAATTTATAAGGTTTTATTGTAGTATCATAAGCCCATGATTTAAAATAAAATGGTCCAGTACAAACCTTTGCTTTATTTAAATAAATAGATTTAGCGATCTCTTCTCTATTTAAAGCAAAAGTTAAAGCTTTTCTTACATTTTTATCCTTAAATAAATTTCTTCTTAAATTCCAACCAATATAAGAAAAACCCATGGTATAGTATTCAAGGAAATAGAATCTATTTTTTACAGAAGGATCTTTAATAAAGTTTTTCCATTTAAATGGGTCTGCAAATCCATAGATATAAATATCCCCCCTTTTAAAAGCATTTAAAGCAGCATTATTTTCAATAATAATTTTAAATGTTATATATTTTATTTTAGGTTTTAAACCCCAATAATTTTCATTTCTAATAAGTCTTACCCTTTGATTTGTTTCCCAAGATACAAATTTATATGGTCCGCTTCCAATAGGTTTTGAATTAGCTTCAATAGTGTTGAAATCTCCTTTTGAGTAAATATGCTTTGGTAAAATTGAAAATCCCCAAGATAAAAGTGCTGGTGCATACACTTTTTTATATTTAACTATTAAAGTAGTATCATCAACTACTATAACGGTATCTACATCCTTAAAATCTGCTCTTTTATTTTCTGCTCTTACATGTGGATCCATTATTTTATTATAAGTAAATTTAACATCCTTTGCGGTTAGTTTAACACCATCGTGAAAATAAACATCATTTCTTAGAATGAATTTAATAACCTTACCACTGTCTTTTATTTCCCATCTTTTAGCAACCTGAGGGATAATATTAAAGTTGGAATCAACAGAAATAAGCCCATCAAATACCAAAGATATTATTTCCCCAGAATAAACATCTGTAGATATTACAGGATTTAAAGTAGGAGGATTAGCAGGAAGCCTTAAATATAAAACACTATCTTTAGCTGTTTTTGTAAATGAAGTTTTGTTTTCTCCTTTAGAAGAGCAGTTAAATAT
>JAMORN010000311.1 GCA_027063545.1 bacterium
AAAAGGCAGATGAAGAAATTTTTGCTAAAAAGACATTTATTAATGCTGCTAATGGTAAAGTGAAACTCTATTCTATAAATCTATCAAGAAGGATTAAAAATTTATCTTGGTTTATTGAGGAATATAATATTGTTGGCACACCAACATTTGTTTTATATAATGGCGAGAGTTTAAGGATAATTAGAGGATATAAGTCTAAGGAATATGTTATAGAAAAGATAGCAGAGTTTTTAAGAGATTATATGATTGTAGATTCTTTATATGCTATTATAGGTGATGAGGGGCAAAAGTTATCTAATACTAAATCTTCAGCATTTGTATTAAATTTAAATGAGGGAAAAGAAGAAGTAAAAAAAGAAGGAGATGTAATAAAGTATTGTGATCCTAATACTGGTATGTGTTATACTCTACCAATAAATAATAAAAATTGGAGAAAAGTTAAAAAATATAAAGAAATAGAAAAATTAATAAAGAAACATAAGCCTTTTATTTTAAAGGTGTATAATGGAGAGTGTAGTGATTGTATTAAAGCAGAGGCTTTTGTTTCAAGAATAGAGAAATCTTTAAAGAAAGAAGGAAAATTACTTTATGTTTCAGATACTATAAATGAGAAAACCTACAAAAAAGTAGTTGATGAATTTGATATAGAAAAAATACCTTCATTTGTTGTATATAATGGTGAAGTAGTGAGAATTGTAGATGATTTAGATAAAATTCTAAAGTTAAAGAAGTATATTAAAAAGGATTAATATTATGAAATATTTATTTGGACCCGTATTATCAAGAAGATTAGGAAGAAGTTTAGGTATAGATTTAATTCCTTATAAAACTTGTAGTTTTGATTGTGTGTATTGCGAGTGTGGGAAAACGACAAATAAGATAATAACACCTCATGAGTTTTTTCCGGTAGAAGAGATAATAGAGGAGTTGGATTCATTTTTAAAAAATAGTCCTGAAATAGATTTTATTACATTTAGTGGATCAGGTGAGCCTACTTTATATTTAAAAATAGATGAGATAATAAAATTTTTAAAAGAGAATTATCCTCAGTATAAGGTGGCACTTTTGACAAATGGGTCATTATTATATAGAGAGGATATTAGAAAAAAGATTTTAGATGTAGATGTGTGTGTGCCATCATTGGATAGTGCTACAGAAAGAGGATTTAAATTAATTGATAGACCTCATAAAAATCTTTCTATTTCTGATATTATTGAAGGGATAAAAAAGACAAAAGAAGAACTAAAAAACGGAGAACTTTGGCTTGAAATATTTATAGTTCCCGGAATTAATGATACAAAAGAGGAACTTGAAGCTTTAAAAAGGGCTGTTGATTATATAAAGCCTAATAGGATTCAGATTAATTCTTTGGATAGACCCCCTGCTGAAGACTGGGTTAAGCCTTTATCCGAAAAAGAAAAGGAGGAAATTTTAAAGTATTTAAAAGGGGAGATTTTAGATAGGGATATAATATATAAAAAGTATTTAAATAAAAATAAAAAACTTATACCTTTTAATACGTTAAAAGGGCTTGTTCTTGAGTCTATAAAAAGAAGACCTCAAAGCATAGAAGATTTAGCAGAAAGTTTAGAGGTTCCTCAAGAGGCAATAGAGGATGTAATAGATTTTTTGAAGGATAGGAATTTAATAGAAAAAGATTTGAATGGTTTTATCAAATATAAATCATTTTAATTCTAATTTTAATATTACCTCAATATGAGTTGTTCTTGGGAAGTTATCAAAAAAAGCAATATTTGTTATTTTGTATATTTTTTTTAAATTTACAAGTTCTTTTTCTAGATTTTTAGGGTTGCAAGATACATAAATTAATTTATCTGGTCTGTATTTATATAAAAATTTAACAGTCTTTTTATGAAGACCAGGTCTTGGAGGATCAACAAGAAGAGTAAATTTTTTATTACCAATTTTTTCCTCAAAGAATTTTTTTATCTCTTTTGCATCTAAAACATAAGGGAAAACATTAATAGTATCATTAATTATTGTGTTATCAATAGCCATTTTTATATTAAACTCATTATTATCCAGAATATATACATCCTCATAGTTTTCTGCCATATATATTCCAAAGGTTCCAATTCCGCCAAATAGATCAATAAAAACAGGATTTGAATCATTATCTAAAAGTTTTTTAACATGTTCAAGCATCAAAACTGTCATTAAAGAGTTTGTTTGAAAAAATCCCTGAGAATGAAATTTGTATGTTATATTATTTAATTTTTCAAATAAAAATTCTTTTCCTTTTATTACCTCAATATTTTTAGATGTACTTTGATCAGTCTTATGATAAACATATCCAACAATTACATTATTTATTTTATTTTGATATTTTTCAGCAAATACTTTAATCTTTTCTTTAGCTATGTTTATATTAGGAGAATTTTCATTTAATATAAATGTTACAGATAAGTCTTTTGTAAAGGCTGAAGCTCTGATCGTGGCATATCTTAATGTCCCAGTTGTTTTTTCTATATCAAATACATCAAGTTCATCTTTGTACTCTTCAAACCATTCCCATACTAAAGAAAGTGCTTCATTAATTTTTTTATGAGCAATTTTACATTCTTTTATTGGTATAACTTTATAAAATTTACCTTTTTCTCTTAATCCAGGTCCTTCTTGAGAAAAGACAAAATCCATTCTGTTTCTATAATTAAGTTGAGGTCCATCATACGATAGTATAGGATTATTTTCTACTTCAATGTTAGAATTTTTAATATATGTAAGAATTTTTTCCTTTTTTTCTTCAAATGTTATAATAGGTTTTGAACAACCACCACATTTTCCATAATAAGGACATATAT
>JAMORN010000312.1 GCA_027063545.1 bacterium
CCTAATAAAAATTGGTGGTGGCATAGGACATGTACAAATAGGACTTCCAACACTTCCTAATGGGTCTGGCATTATTCCAGGAGTTGCTGTAACTCCTGCTATTCTTAAAGGAAACATACAAGCATAACATAAAGAAGTAATTGTTACAATTTGCTGAGATGGATTTGCTGCACATAAAGCTTTAGCTTTTTGAGTAAAAGAAAATAATAAAAAAATAGAGATAATTATTTTTTTCATTCTCTTTCATCCTTAATCAATTGTTTTATGGCTTCTATATGAGTCAGTCCTTGTTCTTTATATTTTGCTATTTTAGCTTTATCTTTAGGGTCAGTGGTTGTTACATAATAGAAAAATTTATTCATAATAAGTCTATTAGGAACTTTATACTCATCTGGAGTAATAATAAAAATTTCTGAATATTGTCCTTTATTTGTATGAATAGATTTTAAAATATTTTCTTCTACTTCATCTAAATTAAATACACCACTCTTAATTAACATATTTATACTTGTTTCTGTTTGTGTTAAGAAAAATTTCCAAGGACTATTAGCAATAATAACTTTACCAGCACTACTAAGTCCCCCACTTTTGGGGTCAAAAATATCATCAAATCCTTGTGTAGCAAGAATAATACTACCATCGTATTTTCTTGCTCTTCTATAAGCTTGTTCAATAAAATCATCCATTCTTGGATTTTTACCTAAAAATCTATGTGCTTCATCAAGTATAATTTGAATTCTACTTTTTCTTTTACTTCTTGATGAATACATCATTTGGTTTATATGATAAACTAACATCATAATAATAGGGTCTCTAATATCAGGATGTTCACTCATCTCTTTAAATTCTACTGCTATAAATTCTTTTTGTATATTAAATTCATTTGGACCTTCAAAAAATTTTCCATAAATACCATCTCTACAAAATGCTCCAAGTTGAGTAGCAAAATCTTGAAACCTATTATCACTTTCTTGTCTTAATCTATCTCTAATATGGGTAATTTCCATTTTATTACCCCATTCTTCATAAATTTCAAGTAAAACTTCTTGTATTCTAGTTTTAATAAGTTTTTCTTCTTCTTCTGCCCTTTTTTCATTTTTATTACTTCCTAACATATAAATAAAGTCTGAAAAATAAAACAAATCATCTTTTAACTCTTTTATATCTTCTAAATCACTAAAAGGATTAAAACTAATTGGTCTGTCTGGATTAAGTGCTACATATTGAGCATTAACAGCTTGACATAATCCTTCAAACGAATTATCATAATCTAATACAAAAACTCTATCACCTCTTGCATATGAATTAACAGCTATTGTTTGTAAAAATACCGATTTTCCAGCACCTGAAGTAGCAACTACATATCCATTAAAAGATTTATTACTTGCAAATAAATCAAACATAGCAAACTGACTTCTTCTTGTAATTAAAGGAAAATTATTACCTGAACCTTTAAAATCTGCTTCTAGTGGAGCATATTGGGCTATCTGTTTTGGAAACATACTTCTATATTTTCTTGTAGTATCAAATAAATATTCTTCATTTATTCCCATAGGAAGACTTGCTAAAAAATTTAAATGATGAATACCAAGTGATTCAACTAACTTAATTGCCTGATATTCTCCTCCTTTACCCCAATAAGACTTTACAATTTGTGCATTTCTCTCTGCTTCTTCAAAAGAAGAACCTGCTACTAGAATATTCAAATCCATAGCAAATAAAGTTTCTTTACCATTCTCAATTCTATCTAATATCTCTATACTCTCATCTTGGGCTGCAGCAAATTTTCTAAAAATATCTCTTCTCCATTGTTGAGTAGAAATAATTTGATGATTTCTTTTTACTGTATTGGTTTCAGATTTTGGTAACTTACATACTGACAAAGTTACAAAAAAATTATCTTGGAATTGATTGATTTCTGGTCTTTTTGAAATATAATCTCCCAATTTTTCTCCAAAATCTACTATAGATGAATATGTTTGAAGAGATTGAGGAACTAAACTAATCCAAGTTTTATTATTAAACTCTATACAAGTATCTTTTACTAAAATTTTTGTATTAGGAGAAATAATTTGCCTATTTAAAGCCATATTCTCATCATAAAGTGGAATATCTCTAACTGAATGAGAGCCATTTAATAATTCATATAAAATAGGTTTTAATTTGTTTGCTTCTAATTCTTCTGGAGAAAAAGCATTACTTTCAAGTATATTTCTTAACTGATTTTTAAAAATTTTAACTTGTTCTTTATTATCTCCTTTACAACTTATTATTAGTCTATAATTTTTAATTCTTGTATTACTCATTTTATTTATAGGTTTCTCTGTTTTTTCATAATACATTTCAGCTGTAGCATTTATCATCTCTTGTAATAATTCTTCTTCTCTAATTAAATGTTCTTTTCTCCAATTCTCAACCATATTAACTATATTTTTGCTACCAAATAACATAAATTGTAAAAACACCCCATCTGGTAATTTTGATAAAATTTCTTCTACTGCTGTAGCTGTATTAGTTCCCATTCTAATTCTTGGAGCACATTCAAAAATAGCTCCATAGCTATTATCATTATTGATATACAATTTATTTTTATCATCATATAATCTATATGGTAAATAATCTCCTAATCTATATCTTTTAAAAATTGAATTAAACACATTTACAGGTAAAGAAGCAATCTCTTTTATAGGTTCTTTAATATTTTCTTTTGTAGATTTAAATATATTGATATTATCTAACAAATTATTAAAATTAAATCTCATTTAACTAACCCTTGATTTAAACTAAAATAACCTTTTTTATACTTTTTATTATCTG